>CAYJFR010000043.1:0-13968 GCA_964369335.1 uncultured Desulfovibrionaceae bacterium
TATTACAAGCTTCCAACGGTGCTGTAGTACAAGCTGTAGCTAAAAACCCCAATGCCATCGGTTATATCGGTTACGGATATGTAGATTCTTCTACTAAAGTATTGAGCGTAGACGGCTTCCAAGCTACTCCTGAAAACGCTCTTTCTGGTAAATGGCCCATCGCTCGTGACTTGTACCTTTTCACCAACGGTGAACCACAAGGCGAAGCAAAGAAATTTATTGAATACGCTTTAGGCGCTGACGGTCAAAAGCTTGTAAAAGAAGTTGGCTTCATTCCTTTAAGCAAGTAATCTCATTTAACAAAAGTAACCTCCCTTATGCCTGTAAGCATGGGGGAGGACTTTTGGTATAAAGGCATATGCATGAAAGAAAAAATCATAAATTTTTCCTTGGCTGGTGCGGCGACATTTTCACTCATATCCCTCTTGGGGATTATGTTGTTTTTATTTTGGGAAGGTATACCCATTTTCGGTGTAGTTTCTGTCTCAGAGTTTATTTTTGGAGAATATTGGTATCCCACATCTGATCCCGTAGACTTTGGCATCTTCCCCTTACTTGTAGGTTCACTCGCTGTTACTGTGTTAGCCTCACTTATTGCTGTGCCTCTTGGTGTCATGACCGCCGCGTACTTGACAGAAATCGCTTCTACCAATGTACGCCGTGTGGTAAAACCCTTTGTAGAGCTTTTGGCTGCCTTGCCTTCCGTGGTTATCGGCTTCTTCGGTATGGTGGTTGTAGCGCCTTTATTACAAGATTATTTGGGCGCGTATACGGGGCTTAACGTCTTTAACGCTAGCCTTATGTTAGCTTTTATGTCTGTGCCCACCATCTGTTCTGTGGCAGAAGACGCTCTTTTTGCCGTACCGCGCCCCTTACGTGAAGCCTCCTTGGCTTTGGGTGCTACGCGCTGGGAAACCACAGTGAAAGTAGTTGTGCCGGCGGCTTTGTCGGGTATCGGAACAGCTATCATGCTTGGTATGTCTCGCGCCATTGGTGAAACTATGGTTGTTTTAATGGTAGCAGGCGGCGCGGGTATGATACCCATGTCCATTTTTGACCCTGTGCGTCCCATGCCAGCATCCATTGCCGCAGAAATGGCAGAAGCACCTTACAGAGGCGACCATTATTACGCACTGTTTGCCATTGGTATGGTTCTTTTCTTGTTTACATTGGCCTTTAACATGATTGCCCAGCATATTGCAGAAAAGCATAAGCAAGTGGGCTCTTCTGGCTTATAGGGGGACACATGAATTTTACTGCTTCTTCCGCTTCGCGTATGCGCAGAGAACGTCTCATGTTTGGTGTTCTTCGTTTAGCCGCATATGTGAACGTTTCCGCTTTGATTGTGGTCTGTGTGTTTCTTGCTGTGCAAGGCGCACCTGCTATTTCATGGGAATTTCTCACAGAAACTCCTAAGAACATGATGACTGAAGGCGGCATCTGGCCATGTATTCTTGGTACATTCTTGCTAGCCTTAGGCTCTTTGTGTATTGCTTTTCCCTTGGGTGTAGCTTCTGCTATTTATTTGCATGAATACGCTGGACGTACCACCTTTGCCCGCTACGTACGCCTTGGTGTGAACAACCTTGCCGGCGTGCCTTCGGTGGTTTTTGGCCTGTTTGGCTTGGCTTTTTTCGTAACCTTCTTGGGCATGGGCGTGAGTCTTTTAGCTGGCGTGTTGACCTTGGCTGTGCTGACCTTACCTGTCATTATTGGTACTGCTGAAGAAGCTTTGCGCACCGTACCAGACACCTACCGTGAGGCTTCCTTAGCTCTTGGCGCTACCAAATGGCAAACCATTGCCCGCGTTGTTTTGCCTGCCGCTACCCCTGGTATGCTCACAGGCGCTATCTTGGGGCTTTCTCGCGCCGCAGGGGAAACGGCAGCCATCATGTTTACGGCGGCGGTGTTCTACACACCAAAGAACCCTGAATCCGTATTCAGCTCTGTTATGGCTTTACCGTATCATATGTACGTGCTTGCCACAGCGGGCACAGAAATTGAAAAAACCCGTCCTTTGCAGTACGGAACAGCCTTGGTGCTTATCTTATTGGTACTGGGCATGAATATCTTTGCTATTTACCTACGTGACCGTATGCAAAAGAACAAAGCTCACTAACAGCCTGTTGAAAATACATAAAACTTCATAATATAAAACCCCCTTGGCTAGAAAAGCCAAGGGGGTTTTATATTGAGCTTTTCTTTTTTGTGACTACTGCCATTGAGGCTTTTGCGCTGCTTTAAGAAATTTATTAATGACTTGTTTTCCGCCCACAAGTTCCGCCAATTCAGGCCAAACAATATCTAGCGCGGTTTTTTTCCATTTTTCTTCGTCTTCTAAGACGTCAATGGTAACGCCTAAAGCTTTGAGGTCTTCTTTTGCTTGAGCGACGTTTTCTATTTGATATGTATAGGCGGCTTCTTGGGCTGCTTTTCCAGCATCCAGAATAAGCTTTTGGTCTTCTGCGCTCAATGTTTTTAAGAAGCTTTTAGAGGTTATAATGGGCTGTAATTGGTATGTGTAGCGCACCTCTGTGATGTATTTCTGATGTGCCTCGTAAAATTTCATGGCTTTAAAACCTATATAGCCATAGCATTGTCCTTCAACAACTTCTTCTTGCAAAGCTTTGAAAGTATCAGACCAGATAATAGGTAAGGGGTCGGCACCAAAGGCTTTGTAGGTAGACAGGATAACAGCATTTTTAGGAACGCGTACGGAAAGCCCTTTTATGTCGTTCAAGGTTTTTATGGGGCGAACAGCGTTGGAGATATGGCGAAAATCAGAATATGTCCATGTGAGAATATGAAAACCTTCTTCACGGGCATAATTGTTCATAAGCTCGGAAGCAGGGCCTTGAGTGGCAATACGTACTTGCTCCAGAGAATCGAAAAGATAGGGCAGAGTCAGCACACCAAGCTCTTTGACAAAGGGCACAAGGTTAGCAATGCCCACCACGCTAAAATGTATGGTGCCGTTATGCACATCTTTGATGGTTCTGTTTTCGTCGCCAAGCTCACCAGAAAAGAATACACGCACATCGTATTTATTTTTAGAATGTTCTTCTAGGTATTTTGCAAAAACTTGGGCGGCATGCCCTTGTTCTGATTCTCTTGGATCCCCTACGGCCATTTTTAAGATATGCGCGGCATGAAGAGGCTGTAAGGTTCCTATAGTAAGCAGTAAAAATGTTAGACACGCAAGGTATATATGTCTCATGAAAATCCTTTAAGGCTTATTGAAATGTTGTAGCGGGTTTTTTTACGTAAAGAATTGGTGCTTCTATACCTAGCTGAAACTCGCTTTGATTACGAAATTCTAAGGTATTTACATGTTTTTGAGCAAAATTAACCATATGATATTTTTGTGAATTTTCGCCACCGTCTTCAGCGGCTTGCAAGCGTCCTCTGAAAAGAAGTGCGCCCACCTTGGTATAACTTGCAAAACCGCCTTTTCCGTCCATAACAATGAGCGCTGGTGCTTCATTGGTAACACTTGCCAGCTTCCATACGCCTTCAGTATTTTTAAAAGACGCCAGTACAGGGGGCGTTTCTTGGGGGGCTTGGGCTATGGGTTTGGGGTTCATCATAAGCTTGAGCCCTGTGGATGCAGTAGTTTTTTTATAAGAGGCACTGCCTGCATAGGCAACGTGTAAAGGAAAATTTTGTATGGGAGTCAAGTTGGCAATGTGTAAAGGCTTTCCAGAATCTTGCGTATAAAAGACGCTTGTCGCTTGCAAGTTTTTTTGTAAGGTCACAAAGAGTGTGTCTAGCATAAACCATTGCATAGCTTGCGTATTGGTGAAGTGAAAGCCCTCGTGAGGTATAAGGTCTTGCTCAGGGTCAAGCAAAGAAGATGAGAGCGCCCAATCTACGGTAACGCTGTCTGTAGTGTGCTTTGATGAATTGAGCGTAAAGGGAAGCCCCGTCCATTCTGTGAGGGCATTGGCGATATTGAGCGCGGTTACTTCTTCCATGTCCACTTGTGTTGTGGCTTGAGAATCTGAAAATTGCGCATATAGTGTTACTTCAGCAGCTTGAGAGGGAAGGGGGAAGTAACATACAAGGACCCAGAGTAATAAAAAAAGATACTTTTTCATACGGCTTCTTCCTCTATGGAGTTGTGTAAAATAAGTCAATGCAATATATAATGAAATTTTGTGAGTAAAGCAAGCAAATGTATGTGGGCTGTGTCTAGCTGAGGGGATTATTACAGATAATTCTGTGAGTTGATAATTTTTTTCATTCATTTTATATATGTTACAAGCGAGGTAGACATGGAACATACACTTTTTATACCGAGTAGAAAAAGCATTCGTCGTGCTGGAGATATTCTACGTAACCCTAATAGGACGGCTGAAGAATTTAGCGTTGCTATGTCCACCCTTTCACAATGGCGCCAACTGCATTCATACCCTATCAATACCTTTCAGGCATACTTTCGTAAAATCACAAAACAACACTACCCTGAAGCTCTTGTGGCGCAGCGTCTCAAACGCACACCGTCTATTATTAATAAATTGCAACGTTTTCCTTCTATGAATTTAGATCGTATGCAAGATATTTGCGGATTTCGTATTATTTTACCACAACTGGCAGATATATACACTCTTCATGATCGTTTTTCACGCTCTAAAAGATTTAAGCATGAGCTCGTTCTACCACCTAAAGATTATATTAAATTCCCTAAGGCTGATGGCTACAGATCTTTGCATCAAGTGTTTAAATATAATAATACAACACATCCAGAGCTCAACGATTTGCGTATGGAATTGCAATTACGAACAGCCTTACAGCATGCATGGGCAACGGCGGTGGAGACCTTGGGTATTGTGGAAAAATCTTCGTTTAAGACAGGTGAGGGCAGTGACAAATTTAAAGAATTTTTCTTGTTAAGTAGTCAGCTGTTTGCCTTATTTGAAGAAAAAAAAGAGTTTGACAGCTTCTTTGAGCCGCGAGTTTTTTTACAGCAATTACAATCTTTAGAAGATGAATTGAAAATCTCTCAAAAGCTTTCTGGTCTTGCCATTTCAGCAAAACATATTGAGAGTACGTCAAAAGATTTTTCTGAATATCATCTTGTGAAGTTAGATATGGTGAAGAATGAAATTTCTCTTTCTCCTTTTACTGAAAGCCAGCTAGAACTGGCAGAGTTTATTTATAGTAAGATAGAAGAGGAACATCGCGATAACCCAAACTTTGCTGTGGTGCTTATTTCTGCGGGGAATCTCGCGCAAATTAAGAGAGCGTACCCAAATTATTTTTTGGATACGAAAAAATTTATTAGCCAATTAGCTAAGTATAAGAAAAAATTGACAAATCGTATAGCATAAGCTTTTTTCAACAGTCTGTTATATCACTTTAGGAAATACTATGTCGCGTATTTTTTGTTCTTTGCATCCTTTTTATGAAGGTGGTCCCATTATGGGGCGTAAGCAAGCTAACCGTGGCTTTATGGACGCTTTGCTCAAGAAAAATCCTTTTGATATGTATCATTTTTTTGTGGATAATCCCAACTCTTTGATAAATATGTGGAAAGAAGAGCCAGCGGCTTTGCCTTTATGGGAAAAAGGGCTATTGCACGCTTTTCCGCGCTCGCACCTTGAGCGGCGCTTGAGGGTTGTGCCTTACAGCGTATGTCATTTTTCTGATCCTATGTCAGAAATCGCCGCCATGAGCCGAGCGCGCAACGCTTTTGCCACCAAGCTTTTTCCTGTGACGGCAGTGAATCATACCATCAGCTATACAGAGTACGCTCAAAGTACCTTGGGGCATATTTGGCAAGGATGTACGCCGCGGGACGGTATAGGTTGTACCTCTGTAGCCAGCCGCGGTATTATGGAAGCGTGGTATGAGCATGCAAGAGTAGTGCGAAATATTCCTGAAGATTGGCATCAGCCACAGTTGAAAATGATTCCTTTGGGCGTTCCTGAGCCAGATTTAGGCGATAATGAGGAATTGCGCCAACAGTTACGCCAGCAATTACAGCTTGCGCCGGACACGGTGATGATTTTACTTTATGGGCGTGTGAGTGTGGTGGATAAAATGGATGTGCGCCCATTTTTTGCCGCTTTGCGTCGTATTCGTGTGAAATATCCGCAACTCCCCTTTGTTTTTGTGGTGGCTGGCTCTATGGAAGACGACGACGCCTTGAAAGAACATATGCCATCCCTTGCTCAAATATGGGACATTCCTTTTCATCTGCTTCCTAATCCGTCACGCATGTTGAAAAAACAACTTTTTGCGGCGGCAGATGTTTTTGTTTCGCCTGTGGATAATATTCAAGAGACTTTTGGACTGACCTTGGTGGAGGCGGCGCAATCTGCTTTGCCTGTTATTGCCAGTAATTGGGACGGTTATAAGGATATTGTGCTTCATGGGGAAACAGGGCTTTTAGTACCTACTATGACACATACTGATACGCCTGCTCTTGACAGTATGGCAGGGGTGCTCTTCAATAAGATTCATCAGCTTTTCCGCAGTCAGCAAACAGCCTTGCATATACCGTCTTTAGAAGAATCTTTGTATACTTTGCTTTCTCGCCCAGATATGCGCCATCAAATGGGAGAAAAAGCCAAGCAACGCGCGGAAAAATTGTATACTTTTAACGCTGTGGTAGACGCGTGGCTGGATTTTTGGGAAGAGCTGGAAAATAC
This sequence comes from uncultured Desulfovibrionaceae bacterium, assembly GCA_964369335.1. Classification (GTDB taxonomy): domain Bacteria; phylum Desulfobacterota; class Desulfovibrionia; order Desulfovibrionales; family Desulfovibrionaceae; genus CAYJAD01. The sequence continues at coordinate 6,654 of CAYJFR010000043.1, forward strand.
GCCCATAAGTGAAGAGCAAAAAAAGCGTTTTCGTGCTGTGAAGCATCCTTATGCCCTTGATTTTGGTAAAACTTTTGCCGCATACGCCAGCCATCAAGTGCATAATAGCCAGCGACTACGCTGCACGGATTTGGGTAGGGCGTGCGTGCAGAAAGAAGCTCCTTGGAATAATTATGCTTTAGCGGCGGTTAATCTTGTGGAATCACTGATTCATAAGCTGATTGAACAGACCATTGAGGGCTGCACCGTGGAAGAGCTTTTAATGGCGGCGCATAACAGCACATGGGGAAAGAGATATTCAGAGGAAGTGCTCTTGACGCATATGTATTGGCTGCTCAAGCAAGACCTTATCGAGTGTGAGCTTTAGGGGAAAAGAGAATCTTATTAGCCCATTCTTGGAATGAGCTAATAAGAGCGTTTTGAAAGGTGGAGGTATGGGGGGGGAAAACTTTTTGGCGTTAGTATTTATCCCATTGAAAAAGGGAAAAGTTTTCCTCCCCTATAAAAAAGATCTTACACCACGCTGATAATAGGAACAACAATGGGGTCTCTGTCAACGACACGCCTGAAGAAGCGACGTAAAGAAGCCCGAATACCGTCGTGCAAGCGTGTAACATTATTGGCGCCCACGTCTTCCAGTTGGTCAAGCACAAGACATTGTGCATCTTCCAAAAGGTGGCGTAATTGTAATTCAAAGACAAAACCTTTGGAACGTATATCTGGGCCAAGCAAGACTTTACCTGTGTCTCCGTCTACAACTAAGGTAACAAAAACAATGCCTTCTCCGCCTAAAATCTGTCTTTCACGTAGCACAGCATGCCCCACGTCTCCCACGCCTTTACCGTCTACAAGGGTACGGTCTGCGCAGATTTTTGCTTCACGACGAATACTGTCGGGCAAGAGGGTGAGGGGGTCGCCGTCTTCTAATAAGTAGGTATTGCTTTCGGGTACGCCACATTCTTGGGCAAGACGACAGTGTTTAACTAAATGGCGGTACTCTCCGTGAATGGGCACAAAGTTTTGTGGACGCGTAGCGCGTAAAATATCTTTGAGCTCTTCCTTATGCGCGTGCCCAGAGGCGTGAATGGCGCGTACATTTTCGTAATATACTTCAGCACCAAGGCGATACATTTCATTAATCATGGCTGAAATGGTGCGGGCATTGCCGGGAATCATGCGCGAAGACATGATGATGGTGTCACCTTTTTGTACGGACAGTTGTTTGTGTCCGCCCATAACCATACGTGAAAGGGCTGACAAAGGCTCGCCTTGAGCGCCTGTCACAAGTAAAATGGTCTTTTCTAGGGCTATGTCTGGTACACCATTATGCGCATTATAAAATGCAGGTGGCATGCGTATAAAGCCTAAATCTTTGGCTTTTTCTATATTATTAGCGAGAGATTTACCGCTGATAACAACAGCGCGGTCTGTGGCTCGCGCAATGTCAAAAACCTCTTGAATACGGTGAATATGACTGGAGAAAAGCGTGATAATAACCCTTTTGGGGGCGCTTTCTACAATTTTTTCTAAAGCGGCTTTCACTTCACGCTCAGGCAAGGTACGCCCGTCGCGTTCTACATTGGTGGAGTCAGAAAGCAATAAACGTACGCCTTCTTCTTCGGCAAATTCTTCAAAAAGGCGAATATCTGTACCGCTTCCTTCTAAAGGGTTGGGGTCGATTTTAAAATCGCCTGTATGTAAAATTTTACCCACAGGGCTTTGCACAGCTAAGGCAAAACCTTCTGGGATGGAGTGACAGACAGGGAAAAAGCGAAAAGAAAAATCCCCCACAGTGAGAGGCGCGGGGCGCTCATCTTCGTAAATATCGCCTTTTACCACCACGAGCTCTACTTTTTCTAACAGGCCGCGCTCGCGTAATTTGTGTTCCACAAGGGCAAGGGTAAAGGCAGAGCCATAAATTTTAATGCCGCGCACTAAGGGCACAAGCCAAGGGAGGGCGCCAATGTGATCTTCATGACCATGTGTGAGAACGATACCAAGAATTCTCTCGCGGATAGAATGTATATGGTCGAAGGAGGGAATAATAATATCAATACCAAGGTGCGAGTCGTCTGGGAACATAAGCCCACAGTCGACCATAACAATACCTTGAGGGCCTTCCCAAAGCTGACAGTTAAGACCAATTTCTCCAACGCCGCCAAGGGGTGTAATAGTTGTAAAAGTACTTTGCATAAATATGTCTGTTGACGTTACTTTATTTGGACGGATTATCAAAATGCACCGCTCTAAGTGCATAGGAAAAATACAATTTTCCGTGTGAAAAGAGAAATCAAGTGAGCTATTATCCCATAAAGCACGACGTTTTCCTTGGGCTAGGTATACATCTATTCTCACATTCTGGCAATATGCAATCTTCTACATGTATACATAAAGCTCAAAAGTGCTGATTTTTGTGTGCAAATAGTGAATATGGGGCTGTGAGAGGCACTTTCAAGTCAAGAAAAAGTCTAAAAATTCTCTTGAAAAAAAAGACAAAGACATGCATTGTGCTTATGCAATTATGGTATATTAGCAAAGGAGTCTGCTATGCTGTGTGCTGTATTTGGTATATGTTAAAAGATTGTAGGCTTTTGCCTATGTACTTTAGGGGATAGCTATGGAATTTAGTTTTTTTGCAATGATTGAACAGGCCAGTTTGGTGGCAAAAGCCGTGCTTGCTTTACTTGTTTTTATGTCCATTATGAGCTGGGCGCTGATGTTACAAAAATGGTTTATGATTGGCGCTGCCACAAAGAAAGCCAATCAAGGTATGGAGCGCTTTGAAAAAGCTAAGGATTTGCGCGAAGCCGTACAGTCTTTAGGGTCTGACCCCGCTTCTCCTTTATATTTTGTAGCCCATCAAGGCGTGCTTGAGTTTAATAAATCTAAAGAGTTGGGGAATTCTTCTGAAATCGTGGTGGATAACGTAAGCCGCTCTTTGCATTTGGGTGTAGGAACAGAAGTCACACGCATGCACCGTAAATTAGCTTTGCTTGCCACCACAGCCAATACTGCGCCCTTTATCGGTCTTTTTGGCACGGTGTGGGGTATTATGCACTCTTTCCACTCTATTGGTATGCTAAAATCTGCCTCTCTTGCCACAGTGGCGCCTGGTATTTCTGAAGCTCTAGTTGCAACAGCCATCGGCCTTGCTGTGGCTGTACCTGCCACCGTGGGTTACAACGTATTTTTGGGTAAGCTTGGACAAATTGAAAATATTCTTACAACCTTTGCCGGCGTTTTTTTAAATCGCGTACAACGTGAAATCAACGCGCAAAGACCTACTACACGAGCATAAATTATGGGTGCAAATCTAGGAAATAAAGGCGGCTTCGTTGCCGATATTAACGTCACGCCCTTTGTGGACGTGATGCTGGTGGTGCTGATTATTTTTATGGTGGCAACACCCATGATGAGTGAAGGTTTAGAGGTAGATTTACCACAAACCAAGCATGTGGATGTTTTACCTACAGAAAAAAGTAATCTTGTGCTTACTCTACGCCGAGACGGTTCTATTTTCTTGGATGAATACAAAGTAACTCTTGAAGAGCTGACTTCTAAGCTTACAGAATTGGTCAAAGCTCAAGACAAAGGACTTTTTCTTCAAGCCGATAAAGAAGTACCTTATGGTGTTGTGGTGGATGTTATGGGACAGATTAAGGCTGCCGGCATTGAAAAACTCGGTGTTGTCGCCACGCGCATAGAAGAAGCTCCAACTTCGGAAAAATAGGTCGTCTATGCAATTTCTTGCCTATATACTTTCCATAACTCTCCATGTAGGGCTTGTGGCGGGCATGTTTTTGTGGCCCAGCGGATCCGTCATGAAACCCGACGATGCGCCGGTTTTTATTTCGTTGGTAGAGGGAGATATTGGCGGTAACAGTGCCCCTTCACCTATTTTAGGCGCCGCTGGAAAGCCTGCTGAAAAAATAGCTCCTTCGCTTCCTAGTAAAGAAATAGCGCCTCCTTCTGTGCCCGATGCTGTGGAAATTCCTAAAGTTCCGGAAGAAGAAAAAAATGCAGATGCGCCTAAAAAGCCAGAACAAGAGCTTCCTGCGCCTAAACCCCTTCCTAAGCCAGAACCAAAACAGGAAGAGGCTAAGGTGGAAGTTCCTAAACCTGAGCCTAAAAAAGCTGAGCCCAAACCAGAACCTAAACCACAACCCAAGCCAGAACCTAAGCCTCAACCTAAAGTGGAACCTAAGCCAAAGCCGAAAACAGAATCTAAACCTAAACCCAAGCCTCAGCCTAAGCCTAAGGACGACCCCATTGCACGCGCTCTTGCAGAAGCCAAGCGTAATGCTGGCGGTTTTAAAGGCGGCGGTGGCGGGCAGGGCACAGGCACAGGCGGCGGAAGCTTAAATGATGTATATATTGGGCAGGTTATGATGGCAGTTCGTCCTAATTGGGATTTTGAATCTGCCACGCGAGTTAATTTTGTGGCGCATGTGCGTGTGAAGCTTAATTCTCGAGGTGAAGTGCTTTCTGCCACCCTTGACCAAAGCTCTGGCAATGCGCAATACGATGCCAGTGCAGTCAATGCGGTGTTGCGTACAGGGGACGCGCATATGTTTCCCTCACCGCCAACATCGGCGTATCGTGAGCTATTGCTAGTGTTTACAAGAGATATGATGTAATGGAGTGTGAAAGGACGTTCTTATGAGTGTAAAATCTTTTCTGCTGTGTAGTTTGTGTACTCTCTCTCTGTGTTCTTTTGTCTGTCCTGCTTCTGTAATCGGTGCAGGTCATACGGGAGGCTATTCTCAAGTGGTCAAAAGCAGCGTATTGCCGCATTGGACAGCGCCCAAGAGATCCTTATCACACCCCATACGTATTCTTTTAGAAATCAGCGCGCAAGGTGATTTAAAAAACTGTCTTGTGATTATTTCTTCTGGTTCTGACGCTGTGGACAAATCTGTGTGTACAGCTGCCAAGCAAGCTTCACCCTTTACCGCACCGCCAAGCAGAGCCGAAGTTGATGTGTTTCTATCCTTTGGGGGAGAATCTTCCGCAAAAAAAGAGCCAGCTGAAAATATAGACAGTGGTGATATAACACAAAGCACTACACCAAAATCTGCTTCAAGCCTTAGCCCAAAGCCTACGGTAAGCCCTGTGGTAGCTCCTGTGGCCAAGACTTCTCCAAGCCCGACTGTGCCACCATCTCCGCTTCCATCTTCACCTCCTGTGAAGAAAGAGACGCATAGCATGACCCACGCGGGCATTGATTATTCCAAACCTAAACCTACGCCTTTAGGGGTACAACCTCTTGCCACTGGACTTGTGGGGGTGACTTTACCTCCTGCTGCGGGTGACACTCCGTCTGTTTCTGCACCGTCTACGCCAGTACCATCACCTACTACAGCGTCCACTCTGCCTGTGCCTTCTGCTCCTGTGGAAAAATCTGCACCTAAGGCATTTATACCCCCTGAGATACAGGCACCAAAGGTTGAAGTACATCAAGTAGAAAAAAGATCTGAGCAAGACTTGCCCGCAAAAACAGAGCCTAAAGTTGATGATGAAGTCGTAGAAAAAGCGCGTCCTTATGCAGAGGGAAAAACGCCTTTTATTCAAAACAATCGCCGCGGGCAGGTTATGGATGAAAACGATTTTTATATTAATCAAATCCTTGCAAGAGTACGTAAAATTGTGCAATTTCCTTTGGGCATGAAACCAGGGGTGGTTTCTGCTTCTGTTAATATGCATATCAGCGCCTCAGGTGTTGTAATAGGAGCAGACTTGTCACGCTCTAGCCGCAATAAGGCTTTGGACGAAGCTTTAGTGGACGCAACAAAGAAAGTAACAAGGTTACCACGACATCCATCGGGGATAGCGCAAACCTTATACCTTATATTCATGGTTGAAACACCGCATTAGGGGCAATCCCTAATGGGCTGTTAGGCGGTTTTTTGTGAAAACTGCCTAAGAGAATAAAAAAAATGGAGGATATGATGAAAAAGCATCTTCTTACACCCTTATGCTTCCCTGTACTTTGTTTGGGGTGGCTTTTACTTTGTGCTGTGGGCGTAAGCCATGCCGCCGTTAAGGTGGATATTTACGGCCCAGGGCAAAACCTTATTAACTTGTCACTGACACAGCCCATCAAAGGGCCTAATACGCCAGCAACTGGTCTTGCTGTGCAACTACAAGAACTTGTACAAGAAAATATGTCTATTTTGCCTTTCTTGGCTTTAACCTCTGATACAAGCGTTCTTGGCGGCACAACCCTTGCTGGTTATGAGCCACCAAGCCTAGATTTTAAGCGTTTTCAATTGGCAGGGTCTGACATTGTGGTAACCTCTTTTTGGCCCAATGAAAACACTGTGCAAATGCGCGCCTTTGAAACTTTGAGCGGTAAGCGCCTTTTTGGTAAGGAATACCCCAATTTGAGCGCTAAAGATTTAGCTGAAGTGGCAGACCGTTTTAGTGCAGATTTGCTTGAAGTTATCGTTGGTAGCGGTGATTTGTTCCGTTCCACTTTGGCTTTTGTAAAAAAAGAGGGTAAGCTCAGATCTGATGTATGGACAGTACGCCCCACAGGCCGCGACCTACGTCAAGTAACACGCATGAACGGCGAAACCCTTTCTCCGTCTTGGTCTCCCGACGGTCGCTTTGTGGTCTTCACTCATATTGACGATCGCTCGCACGGTCTTGGAGTATGGGACAGAAGTTCTGGCAGTGTGCAACGTATACGCTTCCCTGGAAATATCGTTATTGGCCCTGCTTTCACCCCCAATAATCAAGTGGCTGTGAGCCTTTCCAATGGCCGAAATCCCGATATTTTCTTGCTGAATCACTCTTTCCAACGTCAAAATGCTTTGGAACAAAATGATTCTATCAACGTTTCGCCCACCTTTGACCGCACAGGAACAAAGATGGCATTTACTTCCAACCGCTTAGGCGGCCCACAAATCTTTTTGAAAGATTTACAGTCTGGCTCAGTACGTCGCGTTAGTGTTAACGGAAGCTACAATACAGAAGCTTCTCTGGCTCCCGACGGAAGCCTTGTTGTGTATAGCCGTATGACAGATTTTGGTCACCGTATCTTTGTGCAAGACCTTGTGAGCGGCGCTGAAAGACAAATTACTTTTGGTCCAGGTAGTGACGAACAACCCGCCTTTTGTGGCGACAGCTATTCCATAGCCTTTACCTCTAGCCGCGGTGGACAACGTGGTATTTACCTCACCACACGCAACGGCGCTTCACCTAAGAAAATTGACACCGGCGCTGGTAATGCTTCCTTCCCACGTTGGGGCATGCCTAAGTAAGAGTTTTATTTTTCCGTAAAGGAAAATTTCAGAAAAAAGCCGCTTTCCTT
>CAYJFR010000044.1:0-13688 GCA_964369335.1 uncultured Desulfovibrionaceae bacterium
AACTCATCGCTAGTGGGAGAATTGTCAGGATCTCTTATATGCATAAAACCTGTAACCGTAGGCTCTAATTCTCCTTCTAACACAGCGTAATCATTATCAGTGGCTGTAATAAGGATTTCAGGAGCGTCATTAGTTCCTATTATAGTAAAAGGAATATTCATGCGCACATAACTATCCCCAAGCTGCACCGGCATATTCAAAGAAAACGGCTCTTCCCCATGCTTCAAGCCTTCAAAAATTTCTTTGTTAATTGTGAACACATAGGAATAGCCCGTGCCTATTTTGGTGAACACTAAAGACCCAAAAGCGACCCCTGCTTGTCCAATAACAAAGGTCGTTGTATTACCTACAACGTCACCATAATCATTATCTAGACGTAAGGGTTCATCTCTGTACTTAGCATGAACAGCCACTGTGCCACTGCTGGTAACATCTCCGCCATAATGCATATTATGGTTAAGGGTAGTACTGGTGGTTATATCATTGCCCTTACTGTCACGCCCCACGCCATCCTCCACCATAAAAGTATTGGAAGACACAACGTTAAGCTCAAGAAGCGTTTCGCCACGCGGTATATCACTACCCACAAGAGTATTTTTGAAAATTTGTGTGCTCTTGCCCCCGTCTTGGTCATACAAAGTTACGCTGAAATTGTCTTGCACCTCTTTATGTGCTGTAATGAGCTGTAAGGCTATTTTTTGCGCATCACTGACGCCTGCTTTGTATATAAATTTATCCTCTTCATAGTAGACATTGCCATATGTGCCTTCTACAAGAAGTTCACCATCAGAGAGGCTATGTACATCAGCAAAGCTGGCAGTCTTGCCATTCAATGTAATACTCATACCCATAGGCACAGTTTCGTCTTGATCCACATCTTCAAAGGTAAAAGCGTGCTCTACTTTTTCGGCGTCAACCTTATTTGCCTGCACTGCCCCCAAGGAAATCTCTTGCTCCACAACTGAAGATGTGAACTCAGGCGCGTCATTACTGCCTTGCGCAGTAAAAGTAATGTCTTCCCTATGTGTTTCTCTTCCATCGGAAATTTCTATGACATAGGTAAAAAGCTTCTCTTCACCATAGGCTAAGGCTTTTAATCCCGTATATTCAGGGGTAAGCGTAAAACTATAGTTCACCCCTGCGCCAGTCTTGGTCAGTACAAGTGTGCCTTCTTCCATATTGTAAGTGCTAGTATTGCCAGAAACTTTACTAGGTGTGTGCCCTTGCACGCCATAGCTCAACACGTCTTTATCATCGTCTTTAACGCTGAGGCTCCCTTTAGAGGTAAAGTCCCCTTTATAAGCTGTATTTGCAGAAACACCGGAAACAGTATGCGCGTCTGCACCGTTAGCATGACGCCCCACGCCAGACATAATAAGAGCGTCGGGATCACTTTCTGCCGTCACATAGGGAGCAGAATTGGGCTCATTGGGGTCATAAGGGGGGATTTCTGAAACAGCCTTTTCTCCGTACACCGTCACTGTCACTGTCTGCGTGGACGACGCGCCCTTGTCATCAACAATGGTCACATCAAAAATTTCTTTGGCGGATTTCTTAGAAGAAGTGAGTATATTCAGCGCGTCCGCTTGATCTCCTGGAGCATCAGGGTCTGCAAGCTCATATATATATTCCCCCTCTGCATTCAAGGTTACATTACCGTATTTGCCTACAATGACAGTGTCAGTGTCAATGTCGGCATCATGTTCTCTTGTCTGTGTCTCACCCTCTCTCATTTTCACAGTCACACTGTGCGTATCATTGGCATTAACATCAACAATACTGCCTTGCCAGTGCACGCTACTGTCTTGAGCATCGCCAGCATAGACAATCAAATCTTGGTTTTCTTCTAGGTCTAAAGTGAGCTTGGGTATTTGATTGCTTCCTTCAAAAGTAATAACGGCACTCACAGGAGCACTTTCAAGCCCTACTTTATCTTTCACGGCAAATTGAAAGTTGAAACCTTGCGTCTGTCCTTCTTCCAAGGTGGCTGTCTGGGCATAAGTAGCATGAGGGGTGAAGCTCACCGTAAAGCCCGTTTTCCCCTCAACGGTGGCTCTAGCAAAAACAAACCTGCCTTCCTCGGTGGATATATTCGTGCCTTGGTAGCTTTCACCCCCTATGTAAAGAACAGGGGTAAAGCTGTCACCCACATCATCTTGTACAGCAATAAAGCCTTTAACAGTGACAGCCTTATACGCAATGTTTTCTCGTGAAGCTTCGTCTATAATCTCGCCGTCTCTCTCACGTCCCACACCGGCAAGAATAGAATGCAATGCCAGACCGTCGCTTGTCTGCGTATCTTGCACAACCACAGGGCGATCATTAGCGCCTATGACAGTAAAGGCAACACTTTGTGAACTAGAAACCTCACAACTGTCGGTGGTGGTTAAGGTAAAAGTCTCTACAGCTTTCACATTAAGACCAAGAGCGTCTAAAGCCTCTTTTTGCTCACCGTCTTTTGCCAAGGCATAGGTATAATTTCCGTTGGTCTGCACTGTGAGCGTGCCGTATTTACCCTCTACCACAAGCACATTGCCTTGCGCTTGCTCTGCGTCAGAACTTTCTTGCGCTACCACATGAGGAACTAATTTGGCAGAACCTGTGAGGGTTTGTTGCATAAAGTTATCGCCATGGTCACCGTCTTGTATAACAATCTTTCCTGTGGCAAAGGTATCATACAAATGTGTATTGGCATTGACAGTCACGTCATTGGAGTCTTTGATAATAGTCATAACAGGCGCGTCATTAGTGCCCACAAGGGCTATAGACAGGGCACTGTTATGCAAAGACAAACCGTTGGCATCTTCTGCAACAATATGAAAAGGAAGAGTAAAGCTGTCGTTATGGTCGAGAGCTTTGACAACGTCGCTGTTTTTATTGAGCGTAAAAGTATAATTGGCGCCTGCGGCGGTTTTGGTAATAACCATAGTTCCGTATTCAGTCACATAGGTGCTGGTAGCGCCGCGCGTTGTACCTGCATAAGATTCACCTGTGGGGCTGAAAAGCGCGTATTTATGCACCACTTCGCCCGCGTCCACATGAACCTCAAAACTTCCCTTGGCACTTAAAAGCCCCGCATAAGCTGTTTTGGGAGATGTGCTTGAAATATCTTCACCATACCTATCACGCCCCAAACCCGCAGCTATAAGCGTGCCTTCATAGGCAAAAGTATCATCTAGGGGTAAAGGCGTATACTTTACAAAAAGACGCTCTTGCCCCTGCACAGCTATATTGAGAGATTGCACTTCAGAGGCAAGATTTTGTGCATCAAGACTTTGCACATAAAAAGGAAGAATAAAATTTTCTCCCTCATCTAAAGCTTGAATATGAGGATGCTCATAATTGGGAGTAAAGCTGTATTTATAATTGAATTTATTGGCTTCATATGTTTTATCCTCTTCAAAGTCCGCCTTTGTCACCCTTGATACAGTCACTACGCCGTATTCAGTGGTGTAAATGGTGGACGTGCCACTCACTTTACCTGCATAGCGCGTCCCTATATCATTGACCAAGGCATATTTTAGCGTATTGGCGGCACTTTCTGCGTCACTACCCACAATCAAGCCGAGAGCATGTTCATCCACTAACAAAGAACTTTGATAAGTGTGCACTTGCACAGAGGGCGCATCGTTTTTCCCATACACAGTGAAAACAAGAGGCGTTTTCACCACTGCGCCTGTATCATCCACAGCTTCTAGGGTGAATGTTTCTGTAACTTTTTGACCTGCGGTAAGCTTTGTCCAAGCGTCATATTGGTCAAATGCCACGCCCGTAACGTCCTTTTCTGCCTGTATATACGTGGTAAGCTCATAGATGTAGGTTCCGTCAGCTTGTACAGTCAAGTCACCATAGGTTCCGCGAATACGCATAGGTTCACTTTGTGAGCTGTCAAATTCTTGAGGCTGTTCTTCTCGAGCGCCTTGTATGGTCAAAGTGGGATTGTCTGTAGCGTCTTTATCGTCAACAACAATCTTGCCTTCTTCTTGGGCGTCTTTGTGACCTCCCTCTTCTACACGCAAATCAACAATGGAGTTCGTCTGCTGCAAAAAAGTTATGGTCGGCGCATCATTAGTGCCTGTTACTTGTAGATTCACCTTAGCTTCTAGGGAAGCACTGGAAGGAGGGCTTGTGTTTGGAATATCTTGAAAGCCTGACTGATGCGGCTCTTGACGAATAAAGGTGAAAGCGTGTTCTAAAAGCTCTCCCACATTTTGCCCTGATCCGTTATTTATCAAGCCAAGGGACTGAATATCTTCATGATTAGCATTGAGCGAAAAGGAATAATTTACAAGAATTTCGCCCGTAGGCTCTTTGGTAATGGGGTCCAGAACCTTGGTATTGGTAGGAGTTACGGTGAATGTCCCATAGTCCATGGTGAAGACCGTAGAAGCGCCTTTGGCATCTCCGTAGGAAACAAAACCCTGCGCATCTTTGCAAGCTAACACCAAGCGCCCACTTTCAGGAGCAAGCATGGCAAAAGATCCAGTCAATGGTTTAACAGCCACACCAGGTTCTACAAAAAGAAGAGAGCTAGACATAGTAACTCCTTATAAAGTCACAACATTACTGCAACTTACAAAAGATTATATAAACTATTTACTAGCGAGGAGGTAGATAACAAAACGCGCGAGGTTGTAGGCTATAGAAATACTATTTCACCCACTTTATGCTTTCATAAAGCATTTTTCGCTCTTCTTCAAGGAAAAACTTATGGCGTACACAAGCGTAAAAAGCACCTCATCAACGTAAAAAAAATTTTCAAACTTTTTTCGTCAAGACTCTCTCCTACATTATAAGCAACTTCAAGAGCGTATTGCCATACCCCCATTGACATAAGGCATAGATTACAATATGCTTGAGTCAAATGTATATGTTTATCATGTGCGTTTTATGTATATTTTGCGCTATAACGAGATTTGCACTTTTTGCGCAAATTCTCATTTTATCTCACCCTTATATGCAGTGCATCCCACTAGGAGAGCTATCGTGAGTCAAGAAAAAGATCAACAAATCCGACTTAATGTTAATGCTGACAAAATGAATACCTCGTATGCCAACGCTTTCCAAACGCATTCAACCCCTGAGGAAATACTCATTTCTTTCGGTATTAACCAAACATTGCCCTCACAAGAAGAAGGCGTCACCGCGGACATGATTTTACAGTTCACCGACCGCATTATCATGAACCACTACACAGCCAAACGCCTCACCCTGTCCCTTTTGCAAAGCGTACGCGAACATGAAGAACGCTTTGGCGTCATTGAGCTTGACGTTTCCAAACGCCTCGCCCCTCAAGACAACGCCGCTGAAGAAACAGGAAAAGTAGAACAATAATTCATAAAACGCATAAAAACATAAGGGAAGCATACAAAACTTCCCTTTTTTAGCCCTTGCGACCCTGTAAAACTGGTTTAATGCCTATGAGCACGGAAACGGAACATGAGCGCCATAGTACCTATCACGAGCAATGGTATCAGGTAGAAGATCTCACCCCCAAGTTGCGCGCCGATATATCCATTTCTCGGCAAGTTTTTTGGGGCACTTTGTGGTATATTCTCAGCGAACCCGACAATAATGTACACTTTCGTCTGGCTCAAGGCGGCTATACCTTTGTGTCATTGCTTGACGGTAAGCGCACAGTGCAAGACATATGGGAACTGTGTCTTGAAGCAGACGAAAACGCCCTTACACAAGGGGAAATTATTAATCTTCTTGCCAGATTACACAGCGCAGGTTTACTCACCACGGTAGAAGTGGCCGACGGCAATATTCTCTTGCGCCGTAAGCAAGAAAAACGCCTCAAAAAAATGACCCAAACCCTTTCGAGCTTTCTATTTTTACGCATTCCCCTACTAACACCAGACGCCTTTTTTTCGCGCTATCAAAGTATAGGCACGCTCTTTTTCAGTCCTTTGGGCATAGTTGTTTGGTGGCTTATGGGGATTTTTTCTGTGTATACGCTCATAAGTCATTGGGAAAAATTCAGCCTTGAAGCCAGTAAAACTCTCGACCCCTCCAATATCCTTTGGCTGTATGCCGTTATTCTTTTAGCAAAAGTTGTGCACGAATGCGGACACGCCTTTGCCTGTAAATATTTCAGCAAACAAGACGGGGTGCAAGGTGACGTTCACAGCATGGGCATTATGTTGCTTATTTTTGCCCCTGTGCCCTATATTGACGTGAGCAGCAGTGTGCAAATTCGCTCACGTTTTGCGCGAGCTTTTGTGGGGCTTGCAGGCATGTATTGCGAGCTTTTTCTTGCCTTTGTATCCTCCTTACTTTGGGCGTATACCTCAGATGACACAAGCATACATTTGCTTGCCCGTAACTGCGTTATTATCACCTCAGTCACAACGCTTTTTTTCAATCTTAATCCCTTACTACGTTTTGACGGCTATTTTGTCTTCTCTGACCTCATCGGCATGCCTAATCTGTACCAACGCTCGCAAGCCTATTGTATTTATCTTTTTAAGCGTTTTGTGCTTGGAGTGCAAAAAGCCACCACCGTGGTCAACAAACTGCACGAAAAACTTTTATATCCAGCCTACGCTTTAGCGGCCTTTGCTTACCGCTTACTCATCACCATGGGTATTTTTATGATTCTTGAAGAGTCTTTCTATACCCTCGGCTCAGTGCTGGCTTTCAGTTTATTTTTCCTATGGTTTGTCCTGCCTTGCCTCAAAGGGCTTGGCTATCTTGTGCGCAATGCGGAGCTTTCCGGCATGCGCGGCAAGGCTCTCACGCGCTTTGCTCTTTGCCTTGGCATAGTGGGTGTGCTGTTCTTAGGCATTCCTGTGCAAAGTTCCATCATTGTGGAAGGGGTGGTGGAATGCCGCGAACAATACGGCATATTTGCCGAAGAAGAAGGCACGCTAGCGGATTTTCTCCCCACAGACCAAGAAGTTACTCAAGGAAAAACCACCATAGTACGCATGGAAAATCCCGGTATTATGGCATCACTTGAACGTATGGAGCTTTCGGTGGCTGTGGCAAAAGCGCAATATGACTATGCCTCAGACAGAGGAGATATTAACACCGCTGGAATGTATCAATTAGAATTGCAAGGCAATATACGCCAATGGGAAATTTTGCGTCAGCAAGCGGCGCGTCAGCATATTCTAGCACCGGCAAATGGTGTGTGGGTGGCGCCAGATTTGACCTACAGACACGGGAAATGGATTGCCAAAGGCGACCCCCTCGGCAGTATTTACGCCCCAGACAAATTGCGCCTACGTGTCTTGGTGGATCAATTTGACGCCGCGCGACTTTTTGCAGAAAAAATACATTTTTCTGAGTTTTGCGTTTCGCAAAGAATGGATATTCACAAGGCTGACGGCACGCTTTTTAGTGCCACAGCAGAAGGCCCGCCCACGCCGGCAGGCAGACGTACGCTTTTTCATCCCTCACTGTCCATGCAAGCCGGCGGCTCTGTGCCCACAGTGCAAGGCCCTAGAGGGGAAACCCTTACGGCGGCGCATTTTTTTGAATTGCGCTTCCTGCCAGAAGAGAATGCTATCACCTCGCTTTTGCCAGGACAAAAAGTACTTGTGCGTATTGTTTTTGGAAATCAGCCCTTGGGCATACAATGGATACGACGGCTCAGGCAATTTTTTACCACGGCATAAGAGGCTGTTATGAAGAAAAAACTACTTCCTTTCCTGCAAAGTGTTGCATATATCTGTATTTCTCTTTGTGTATTTTCAAGCACAGCGCAGGCGCAAGGCACGCTTTTAGAAGTGCAGGGTTTATCACGTCCCATATATGACGCTAAATTAAGCTTCAGCGTGCCAGGCAATGTGTTTGATATTCAAGTAACACCGGGGCAAGAAGTAAAAAAAGATCAAGTTCTTATGCACCTTGATTCTCGAGCAGAAGACAAACGTCTTGCGCAGATACAATCAGAAATACAAAGTACCATTAAAATCCGCACCCTAGAAACAAAAGCCGCCCAAGCAAAGCTGGATATGCAACGCTATAAAGGCGCTTTGAAGCACAAGGCCGCCACGGAAATGGAGTATCAGCACGCAAAACTTGGGCACGATTTGAGTATTTTAGCCCTTGAAGAAGAGCGCTTTCGTCTGGCACAATTACAATTAAGTTTAGAAGAAATGTACGCACAAAGGCATAAAATGTCACTGTATGCTCCTTTAGACGGTTTTATAGAAGATATTTTGGTAGAGCGTGGTATGGCTGTAGACAGAAATATCGCCGCCGTGCATTATGTTTCCATTGACCCCCTATTGGTGGAGTTGACATTGCCCATAGAGCAAGCCCAAAATATTGCCGTAGGAGACGCTGTAGAAGTATTTCAGCCCAATAATAGCACGCCTTTTTTAGGTACAGTGGCGCAAGTGGCTAAAATTGCCGTCCTCTCAAACCGTACGCTCAAGGTGGGTATACATGTGGAAAATCCCCTTAAACTTCCTGCCGGTTTATTGGTTAAAGTGCGTTTTTTACGTTAGAAAGTGTTCTTTGGGTTATGTATGTTTAAATACATTCCAAAGAATTTTCTGGATTGCTTCGTCGCTACGCTCCTCGCAATGACTTAGCACGAGAACAAAATATACAAGGATAGTATGAGTCACACTACAGACAGCGCCGTCACAGGACATCTCAACACCAGCATTTCAGCGCTTTTTGCCGCCACATCACAAAAGGACGTATTCCAAAGTATGTGTCATTTGGGACGTGAAAGCACCGGCGCCGTTGGTGTTGCCATATTGTCACGCCATCAGGGCAATGTGGGTATAATAGCCGCTTCCCCTGCTCTCAAAGAACATGCCCCGCAAGGTACGCAACACAGCGCAGAAGAAAAACCAGAATGGCTCCTCAGCCTTGCCAAGCCCTTTGGGCAAAGTTTTGCCAATACCATCCAAACCATACGCCTTGAATCTCACGCACAATCGGCCTATGGGCTGTATATTCCGCTGTTATCCTCGGAGCAAGGCAGTTTATTTCTTGCCGCATGCATATTAGGCGCGCGCAGTGTGCGCTTACAAAGCAGTATAGATATGCTGCAATTGGTAAAAACATCGCTTTTATTGCTGGATAAAATGCAAAATTCTGAGCACAACAGCCAAAATCAAGACTCTTCAGAAAAAGAAACGTATTTACTCTCGGTCATTGATACCATGAGTGAATTGCAAAAAAGCACGCGTTTTTTTGAAGCCGCCAGCACGCTTTGTGCCTCTCTTGCCGCCACCTTTGAGTGTCGTCGTGTGGCTTTAGGTATGACGCATAAAGGGCAAGTAAAGCTTGTTGCCATTGACCAAATGGAAAACTTTTCGCGCGGAACGCGTTCTGTGCGCCTGCTTGAAGAAGCCATGCAAGAGGCCTATGACCAAGCAAGCCCTCTGCTCTATCAACAGCATACAGAAGCTGAACAAGAACAAAGTCCTGCCCCAAAAGACGCGCCAGAGCAAGCCGCTACTCAAGAGCAAGTGCACAGCACTATAGACAATATTTCCGCACAAAGCCCTCTTGTGACACGCGCCACAGCCGAACTTGCTGTTTTTACCAATGTACGCCATATTTTGACCATTCCCTTGCCAAGTCATCAGGAAAAATCCTTTATATTGCTCTTCCAAAAGGAAAACAGCGCCATAACGTCGCAACAAATGAGCGCCTTGCACTTGGTAGGCAACTTAGCCGCCCCAAGTCTTTACCAACTGTATTTGGCGGAAGAATCGCCTTTCAAAAAGCTTTGGCGCTATATAGCCATCCTTTCCGAAGATATTTTTGGCCCAAGACGTACCATGCTCAAACTTGCTACTCTTATCATGGCTATTTTGCTCACAATCTCCATGACTGTTTCAAGTCATCTTGTGGTGTCGGCGTCCATGGTCATTGAGGGCGTACACAGTTACACCCACACTGCCCCCATGGACAGCTACCTCACAGAAGTGTACGTGCGCCCCGGAGATGAAATCAACGTGGGGGATATTCTCGGTCGGTTGGACTCCACAGAAATCACCCTAGAAATCGCCGCCCTTGAAGCGCAAAAAAATATTTACGAAAGCCAAGCCAGTCAGCATTTGCAAGAAGGGCGCAATGCTGAGGCAACCATTGCCGAGCAAGAAGCGGCGCGCACCGCCGCCAATCTGCGTTGGGCACAGCAACGTCTTGCCATGACAGAATTGACCTCCAACGTGCAAGGTTTTTTGGTTTCTGAAGATATGCTGCCGCGTTTAGGGCAACCAGTACAACGCGGACAAGCGCTTTTTGAAATCACCGACACAGCGTCCTTGCGTTTGGTGGCGCATGTGTCCGAAGAGGATATCAGCGACATCACCCATGCCATTGGTGAACGAGGCAAGCCTGAAGCTGTGCAAGGGGAATTTACCCTAACTGCCTATCCAGACATGCAAATTCCCTTTCATGTGGAACGAGTTCACCCTTACGCCACCGTTATGGAAGAAAAAAACGGCTTTGAGGTGCGCGGACGTACTACACACGTGCCCCAAGGTCTGGTATTACGCCCCGGCATGGAAGGGCATGCCAAAATCACTGTGGGTGAAAGGCCGTGGCTTGTATTACTCCTACGAAAGCTCATCAATAAAGTGCGTATGCTTTGGTGGCGTTGGATATGACAGACACTGACTTACGCCATATACAAAAAGCTTTTCAAGGCATGCACACGCCGCGCCGCGTGCCCTTGGGTTGGGATTGGTTTGTGGTGCGCTGTGAGCTTTTACTGGAAAAAAAGCCCAAAACAAGCCTTTTGCTCCATCAAGCTCAGGAGGTGCTCGCTCTTGAAGAAGACATAGTGGCGCTGAGTTTTGCAGAGCTTCAAGCAGAAATAGAGCATATGCGCAGTCTTTTTCGCCTTGGTAAAGAACACATTCACGACCTTATCCGCTCCATGGCGCTTATACGAGAAATGGCTTTTCGTATCCGCAAAGAACGCCCTTATGCCACACAAATTGCTGGCGCTTTAGGCATTTTACAAAATTGCATTGTGGAAATGGCCACAGGAGAAGGCAAAACTCTCACTGCCGCCCTTGCCGCTGTGGTAGCAGGATGGCGCGGTAAAGGTTGTCATGTGGTCACCTCCAATGACTACCTTGCCGCCCGTGATGCCGAGACTATGCACGCCTTTTTCAAAGCCTGTTTATTGCAATCTGCTTCCGTCACGCAAAACGACGATACAGTCGCGCGTAAAAAAGCCTATTTATGTGACATTACATATCTTACAAGCAAAGAGGCCGCCGCAGATTTTTTGCGCGATCAAATTATTTTGGGCAAAAACGCCTCTTTTGAGCGTGTGCTAGCGCGTTCTCTCACGGGTAAAAGCCTGCCGAACTTGGTACAACGCGGGCTCAGTTATGCCATTATTGACGAAGCTGATTCTGTGCTGTGTGACGGTGGCAGTACGCCTTTGATTATTTCCGTGCCCCGTGACAATGCGCCGCGCGTAGAGCAATATATGGCGGCTTCTACCCTTGCCGACGCCATGCTTGCAGGGCGTGATTATAAAATTAACAAGCTGTTTCGTGAAATTACCCTCACAGACCTTGGCAAAAAAAGTGTTATGCAAAGTCTTTTGCCTCCCCATACTTGGGCAAAGCGCTCTAGAGCCATTGAGCTTGTGATGCAAGCCCTTGAGGCGCGAGAGTTTTTCAAAAATGCCGTACACTATGTTTTGCATGAAGAAAAAGTGGTCATTGTGGATGAAGGAACGGGGCGTATTATGCCCGACCACGAATGGCGCGACGGTTTGCATCAAGCGGTTTCTGCCAAGGAAGGCGTGGAAGTGGTGCCTCCGCGTTCCACATCAGCACAAACCACCTTTCAGGATTTTTTCTTACGCTATGAAGTGCTTGGCGGTATGACCGGTACAGCGTGGGAAGCGCGCAAAGAGTTTTTGCATTTTTATCGTATGGGCGTGGTGCGTATTCCTACCCATAAGCCTTGTCAACGTGCCCAAAGTTATCGCGCTTTTCACCATACAGAAGCCAGTAAGATTGCGGATATTGTGCGCAATGTGCAAGAAGAGCATAGCAAAGGGCGCGCTGTCTTGGTGGGCACAAAATCCATTAAAAGCTCAGAAAAAATTTCTGAAGCGCTAACACAACACGGCATAGAGCATGAAGTGCTCAACGCTTTACAACACGAAAAAGAAGCCGACATTATTGCCAGAGCTGGCTATCCCAATGCCGTCACCGTGGCGACCAATATGGCAGGGCGCGGCACAGATATTAAGCTCATAGCCGACGTGCGCGAAAAAGGCGGTTTGCATGTGGTTTTGACAGAAATGCACAGCTCTGCTCGCATTGACCGTCAGCTTTACGGACGCAGTGCGCGCCAAGGCGACCCAGGGAGTTATGCCGATATTATCTGCCTTGAAGACGACCTTTTTTTCACCATTCCCTCTTGGAGCACACGCCTTTTACGCGCGTTCTTATCCCTACAACTACAATTTATTCCTTGGAAAATAGCCAAATTTTGCCAATACTTAGGTGACATCAGAGCCTTGCGTATGCGTAAAAGCATGATTAAGTCCAATCATCAATTTGCTGATATGATAAGTTATAGCGGTAAATAATTTGTTACTACTAAGGAATACTTGCGCCATTATCCGTCACAACAATACCGTATTTTTGCAATATGGTAGCGCAAGCAAAGCGGTATTCTGCCAAGGCGACATTATAATTTATATGCGCCGCGTACGTGCTCATTTCCTCACGCCCCATGGCGTCGTGTGCCGCCAATAAATCCCTATTATTAATACCGCCCATTTCAAAGCGCTTCTGCTCCCCTTGCACCACACTTTTTGCCAAGGAATAAGCTTCTTCCGCCAAAGGAATTCCTGCTTTTGCCACGGCAAAATTGTGCAAAATGCCTTTAATTTCCGTTTCAATGGTGCGTCTGGTCTTATTCATGCGTTCTTGGGCAATTTTCAAAAGCTCTTTTGTTTTTTGTATACTTCCTCTAGCTTCACGATTTTGCAAAGGATAAGAAAAGGTAATACCAGCATAAGCACTAGCGGCCTGCCCCGTATCAGAAAAACCTTCGGCGCTGCGTATATATTCATTACCGTGACTGGTCGTTGCCCCCACCACCACATCCAAACTGGGTAAAAGTTTATTACTATTCACGTCATACTCAATATGTAATTGCTTGAGCACAATGGCGGCTTGCTTGAGCTCATAACGCCTTGAAAGAGCCAGGTCCAGAGCTTCTTTTTCACTGGGTATAGTGACACCCCCTTTCAAAGGAGGCGAAGAGGGAACAATAGTCATATACGACGTTAATTGCGGCGAATTAAGCAATAAAAGCAAATAATCTTGCGCTGTTTTAACATCACGCTCATATTGAACAACAGTATATTCTCTTTGTTTAACCGCCAATTCTGCTCTTTCAACGTCCACACCTTGAGAAATACCTTTATTGTGACGTACACGCTCACGGCGCAACACTTCCTGCGCCATAACTAAAACTTTCTTCCCCACCTCTAAATTGTTTTGCGACATGGCTAAAGCCCAATATGAGCGGATAACCGTCAATGCTATTTGCGAAACAGCAAGACTGCGCCCCTCAACACTGTCTTCTACGGCAAGCAAAGCGGCTTCTATGGCGCCGCGCGTTTCTTTATCACCAAAGCCGCGCAACAAACTTTGTACCAATTCCACCGTAAGATAGCTTTTATTAAAATGCTTATCTTGGTTAAACGTTCCAAGACGTTCCTC
>CAYJFR010000045.1:0-5256 GCA_964369335.1 uncultured Desulfovibrionaceae bacterium
CCCCCAGTAAATTTTTCAAAAGCTCACTAACAACCTAAACCATTACCCACACAGCCACCACCGCAAGCCTTGGCCTTTCTAGGAGCATAGGCTTGCATATTACCACCTTTATAAAAGGTATCCAACGCATCTTGAATAAAACCTGAACAAATATGCACTTTAAGACCAGATTTTTCTAAAAGATCGCGCGGGTGTTCTCCTGCGGCTGTGGCTAGTACCGAAGAACAATCGTGCAATACACTGCCCAAATGCTCCCAACGTTGCGGCCCACAACCGGCTAAAGGAGCAAGCCTTTCTTCTAATAAGGAATATTGCCCATTATTCTGCCACCATATCTGAAACTTTTGGGTTTCGCCAAGGTGCTGATTGATGAGAAATCCCTCACGGCTTGCCACTGCCACATAAGGGCGTGCGTCCTTTTTGGGCACTTCAAGACTGGCACAAGCTTGCAAAGTGCCACACATGCTTATGGATTCATCCTTATTGAGCAAACCTACAGCATCGGCACGACAACGCTTACAATGGGTCATTTGCTCCATATGCTGCTCACTGTTTTTGCGTAATGTCGTAATGACTTCATGACTAGGCTCTATAATATGCGAAAAAGGCGTATCTTCAGTGGGCTTGATGGGAATAAGATTTTGTAAATCTGCGCCCAATGCAGCAACTTTTTGCGCAACAGCTTCCACATGCGCGTCATTAATGCCAGGAATAACAACGGTATTTACTTTTACAATAATATTGCGTTTTTTTAGTCCTTCAATGGCGGCAAGTTGTCGCTCCAGAAGAATATGCGCCGCATCTTGTCCTCTGTAAATTCTGCCATTTTCTTTTACCCAAGAATATATCTGAGCGCCTATGGCAGTATCTACGGCATTCACAGTAATAGTCATGTGCGTTACGCCCACCTCTGCTATGGCGTCAAGATACGATGGCACATTCAGACCATTACTAGAAAGACAGAAAAGTAAATGTGGGTGCTTTTCCTTAATACGACGCATGGTTTCCAGTACCGACGCGGCATTGGCAAAAGGGTCACCAGGGCCTGCAATGCCTGCCACCGTAATATAAGGGGCTTTTTCCAACACTTTGTCCATATAGGCCGCGGCTTGGCTAGGCTTGAGCACTGATGAAGTGACCCCTGGGCGCGATTCGTTCACACAATCATATTTACGGTTGCAATAATTACATTTAATATTACATTGCGGGGCTACGGGAAGATGCACACGACCATAGTTGCCCACGGCGCCTCTATTAAAACACGGATGCTTCTTTGAATCTTGCATAACTTTTTCCTATACTATTAAATGTAACTATATGTTATATCACTGTCTAATTGCTTTTTTTCCAAGATAGCGTTAACAATTCTGTCAAACAACTCTTGAGCGCCGCCATAGCCAAGCACTCGCAAGCGTTGCCCACCAAAACGATCATGTATGGGGAAACCCACACGAATAAGCGGTACATTCCACTCGCGAGCATAACGAAAGCCTTTGCTATGACCTATAACCAAATCAGGGGCTAAATCCTGTGCCATAGCGGCAATCTCATAAAAATCTACGTTTTCGTGTATCTGAGGCACTTCTGTCATGTTTTCTGTCACTTCTTTAATGGAAGCGGTGAGTTTTCCTGTTTTAGAGCCTGTAGCCACCAATACGGGATTGATACCGATTTCACTCAAAAAAGAAACAAGGCCTACAATAAGATCTTCTTCACCATAGACGATGGCTCTTTTGCCAGAAACATACTTATGCCCATCTACAAAAGCGTCCACTAAGCGGCCGCGCTCTTGTATATAGTGGGCAGGAACATCCTTTTCGGCTATGTCTGCCAGTGTTTCCATAAAGGTATCTGTTTCGCGCAAACCAATAGGCATACCAAGACGATATTTTTGCACATCAAATTTCTTATTAAGTATGCTCGCCGCCGTATCCTTTGGTAAACACCGCCCTAGTTCTATGCTGGCTTGCGCGCCAGACATGTGACGTATGGCGGCAAGAGGTGTACCGCCAGAAGGAATATTTTCGTAATCCAACAAAGCCGGCCCGTCTAAGGTGTCAGAGATGTCAGGTAATATGGTAGCATCAAGACCAAAGCTTTGAAAAATATTCTTGAGCTGACGTGTGTCCTCAGGAGAAATAAGACTTGGGAACACATTGACACTCATGGTATCTGCCACTTTTTCCGTAACAGCTTGTTCTACAATGGCTTTAACAGCATGAGTCCAGCCGTCCATATGCGTCCCATTATAACTGGGTGTGCTCACATGTACCACTTGCGGAAGCTCCATAGTGCCAAATTCTTGTTGAAATTCTTTCAAAAGCATGCCCACATCATCACCTATGGTTTCCGTAAGGCAGGTGGTAGCTACACCCACAACAGCAGGTTTATATTTTTTCATAACATTCAATATGCCCTGCTTTAAATTGGGCCCGCCGCCATAAATGGCATTTTTTTCGCCAAGAGCCGAAGAAGCTATGTCCATAGGTTCACGAAAATGACTAATGATATAACGGCGCATATAGGTAGCACAGCCTTGTGAACCGTGTAAAAAAGGAATGGCATTTTCTACACCGCGAAAGGCAAGCGTTGCTCCCAATGGCGTACACAATTTACAAGCATTGGTGGTAGATACATAATTTCCCTTAGGCATAACAAGACTCCTCTTCGCGAACTGTAGGCACAGAGATTTTTGAAGCAATAACGCCATTTTCAGAACTCTTCTTGTCTTTGCGCTGTTGCACACGCCGCGGCACAAATTGCCAAATGGGACTCATAACAGAAGCGTGTACTTCCTTGGCAAAATTATACATACCTTCAAAGCCTTCTAAGGCTTCCTTTCTTTCGTGATTATGGTCACAAAAACCTACACCAAGCTTATGGGCAATGGGGCGCTCTTTCACGCCGCCCACCAAGATATCCACATTCTTTTCTTTAATAAAAGCGCAGAGTTCTAAAGTATTAGCATCATCCACAATAATAGTCCCTGGGGCAGTGATGGCAGCGAGCTCTTTATAATCTTCTTCTGTGCCCGTCTGTGAACCAACCATGACAACTTCCATACCAAGATGGCGAAAAGATTTGATAAGAGAGAAAGCTTTAAAAGCACCGCCCACATATACGGCGGCTTTTTTGCCTTGCAAATCTTGACGAAATTTTACTAATTTGGGGAAAAGCAGTTCTAATTCATAAGAAATAAGCTCCGAGGTTCTACGTAAAATATCTGGATCTATGGCGCTAAAATGATCGGCTATGGCATAAAGAGCGTCGGACATATCTTCAATACCCACATAAGAAACGCGGATATAGGGAATACCAAATTCTTCCTGCATCATTTTGGCTAAATCCACCGTAGCACCAGAGCATTGCACAATATTTAATGACGCACCATGACAGCGCGCAATGTCAGCTACGCGCCCGTCACCAGTAATATTGGCCACCACTTCAATACCCATACGCTCAAGATAGTTGCGAATAATCCAAATTTCACCAGCAAGGTTAAAGTCCCCCAGAATATTCAGGGAAAGCTTAGGAATACGAGAAGTATCGCCTGTACCCATAAGGCGGAACATGGCCTTGCACGCGGCGCTGTACCCTTCACGCTTATTGCCCTTAAAGCCTTCTGATTGTACAGGTATTACCGCAATGCCTTTTTTGCTTTCCATACGACGGCAAACAGCTTCTAAGTCATCGCCAATAATACCCACAATACAGGTGGAATACACAAAAGCGGCCTTGGGCTTATGCCTGTCGATGAGCTCATCTAAAGCCGCTTCCAATTTTTTTTCCCCGCCAAAAATAATGTCTTTTTCTTGTAGGTCGGTGGTAAAGCTTAAGCGATGTAATTGAGGGCCTGAAGAAAGCGCGCCGCGAATATCCCACGTATACACAGCACAACCCACAGGACCGTGTACCAGATGTAAAGCATCAGCTATAGGGTATAACACCACGCGCGATCCACAAAAAACACAAGCCCTTTGACTAACAGCACCGGCTAAGGAGTCTTTGTTGCAAGCAATGGTGAATTCTTCTTGTTTGCCTTGTTTTTGCTGTCCTATGCGTTGCACCTGCTCACGTCTTTCAAGCAGTAAAAAATCGTCTTTTTGTTCCGTTTGAATAAGGTCACTTTCAGGAACATCACCATTTGCTGATATATCAAAAGATTGCATAGGCAATATATTTGCTTGATAACTCATACTCTTCCTCCAAAGCCTCTTGCCAATTAAATTTCTTCCTCTATGCCACGCATAAAGCACAATAAGTTTGTACTACCCCAACCAATATGCTTATAAAACTCTATGGCATTGCCATTGCTTTTATCCGTCAAAAGTTGCACTCGCCGCGCTTTGTGAGCGCTAGCCCAAGCGGTGATGGCCTGCATAAGCTTTCTACCAATGCCTTTATTTCTATGTTCTTGCAGCACCACCACATCTTCAATAAGCACAGACAAGCCCCCTTCAGCCGTAGAAATATGCAGTTGCCCTGTACACATACCCACCACACAGCCTTGTCTTTCCGCCACATACATTTGACTTTTGCTGTCCAATAGTAAAAGCCTGAGCCCTACACTTTGCTTGACAGCGTGGCTGGTAAAATCTTCTTCTAAGCTAAAAAGCTCTTCCAAAAGTAACACCATAGCAGGAATATCTTTTTGCTGTGCCGGGCGAATGGCATATTCTTTATTCATGAGAACTATCCCCTCTTGTATTTATCCAATAAGATACTCTGTCGGCGGCGCATTGTCCTCTATACCGTCCAGCACAGCATCAATGGCAGCTTCGCTGTTAATATTTTTAAACCACATATGTTCAGGCTCCAGCACCATTATAGGCCCTGATTCACACTGCTTTAAACAGCCTGTAGCCACCACTTGAATATCAAGACCGCGGTCAAGAATTTCCTCTTCCAAATATTGCAAAAAGCCTTCGGTTTGCTTGTGGCAAATGCCCTTGGGCTCACCGCTGGCGCGAAAGCTTTGGCAAACGAAAAGTATTTTTTTAGGAATAGCCATATGTCACCTTTTTATAAGAGTTAGAGTTACTTATTTTATTTTTTTGGGGGAAGGAGACCCCTCCCGCTAGCAAAACGCGCTTTATATAAAAAAATCTATATGTAGCACAGACGGTTTTCACTGCATTATTACACCACATTGTTTATCAAATAGTATTTTTCTGCTAAAAAACGTAAAAATAAGCATGCGACAAAGAATGTTTTTCAAGGGTAAAATAATGCCGCCATAAAAAGTTTTTGAGAGGG
>CAYJFR010000045.1:5266-13469 GCA_964369335.1 uncultured Desulfovibrionaceae bacterium
AAAGCTTTGGCAAACGAAAAGTATTTTTTTAGGAATAGCCATATGTCACCTTTTATTATTGCTTTTTAGTTGATTTTAATGAGGGAAGGGAAAATCTTTGGAAAAAATTCCCTCCCCCAAAAAACATTCTCTTTATAAAACCAGCTCAAACTTCTCTTCAGGGGCGTCTCGGTCAATTCTGTCCAATAACACCGTAAGAATTTTTTCCAAAAGGCGTAAACCGCCCTTATAGCCCACGGTGGGAAAGTATTGATGTCCCACACGGTCAAGGATGGGGAAACCCCAGCGCACATAAGGAATGTCTTCATCGCGCGCAATATATTTGCAATAGGTATTGCCTATGAGCAAATCTACAGGCTCATTTTTAATCCATTGGTGTAGGGTGTACATATCACCAGCGGCTTTGACATGCACTTCATAGGGCAAATCTGCCGTCAGCTCTTTGATGCGCCTTTCAAACTTTTTGCCCGGCGTTCCTGTTACAATATGCACAGGGTACATATCTATAGATACGAGGAATTCTGTCATGGCAATAAGCTGGTCGGGATCGCCCACCAAGGCCACCTTTTTATGATAGAAGTATTGATGCATATCAGACATCATATCCACCAACTGCCCGCGCTCATGAGCTATTTCTTCAGGAACGCAAACCCCAGCTATGGTGCGCAAAGCATCAATAAATCTGTCTGTGGCAAGAAGACCAAAAGGCATGTCCAACACCCTACAAGGAACTTTGCAATTAACATCCAGCGTTCTGGCTGCGTCGGCAGAACACCACTCCCCAAGGGCAAGGGTTCCCACAGAATCTCCGGCAGATTTTAGCTCCTCAACGGTGACACCGCCTTGAGGAAACATATGATACTCACCAGATAAAGGCCCATTGAGCACGCCAGAAGTATCAGGAAAGAGAATGCTGTCCACATTAATTATTGAGGTAATGCGTTTAATCTCTTCCATGTCGGCAGGCTCTACCCAACCGGGAATAATATTTATTTTATGGTTTTTGACTCCTGTTTTTTGGGCAAGCTTTGCCATGGATTTTACCATATTAGAAAAGCCTGTCACATGAGAGCCCACATAGCTTGGTGTAGGCGCGCCAATGACGGTTTTCCCTTGCGGAATTTTGCCTTCCTTGGCGGCTTTGTCGGCAATCTGGTTTAAGTCATCGCCGATGGTTTCTGAAAGACAGGTGGTATGCACAGCAATGACATCTGGTTCATAAACCGTAAAAATATTGTCTATGGCTTGGAGCAGATTGGCTTGCCCACCGAACACCGAAGCCCCTTCAGTAAAGGAGGATGTGGCGGCGGAAACGGGTTCTTTATAGTGACGCGTCAGCGTACTTCTATGGTAAGAACAGCAGCCTTGTGAACCATGGCTGTGTGGTAAACACCCATGTATGCCCAATGCCGCGTACATGGCACCAATGGGCTGGCATGTTTTAGCCGGATTTACCACCAGTGAATGACGCTCAAGCATTTCTTTGGAAGTATGTCGTAATAGCATAATATATCCCCTCTATTCCCACACGTAGGCGCCTGTAAGTTCTGGTTCTTCCTGCCAAGGAGCTTTCATATTTTTCCACACTTTACTGCCCACAAGGCGGTCAATTTCAACATAGAAATTCTTTGCACCTTCAAAGCCTGCATAAGGGCCGCCCGAGTCATAGCTATGTAATTGCTTAAGCGGTATGCCGAGTTTTTGGATGGAAAACTTCTCCTTAATACCAGCACAGAAAAGGTCTGGTTTAATAAGTTCCACAAGCTTTTCTGCTTCATATTGGTTCAGGTCATCAATGACTAAAGTGCCTTTGTCCATGTCAGGCATAAGCCCTTCATAATGCTTAAACTTCAACCCTGCTTTTTCGAGCTTTTCCAATTCTTTAGGCGTCTTGCGTGCTTTATATAATTTTTCGTCGGCATGCACTTCCAGCTCTTCAATATTGCGGCTGTCAGCATCCACTTGAATATCAGGAATAACGCGACGTCCTTCATAGTCATCACGGTGTCCAAATTCGTAGCCAGCAGAAAGGGTTTTCATGCCCATTTCATTGAAGAGTTCTTGATAATGGTGCGCACGCGAGCCGCCCACAAAGAGCATGGCTGTCTTGCCTTCTGTACGAGTACGCACATCGGCGGCAAGGGCTTTCACCGCGGGCATTTCCTCAGCAATGACTTCCTCAACTTTTGCCATAAGGACTTTATCGTCGAAATATTGCGCTATGGCGCGTAGGGAAGCTGCCGTGGCTTCTGCACCGATGAAGTTTACTTTAATCCACGGAATACCGAATTTTGTTTCTAGCATATCCGCCACATAGTTGATGGAGCGGTGACACATAACGGCGCTCAAATCCGCTTGCCCAGCCGAGGCAAATTGGTCATAGGTGGAATTACCCGAAAAGGTGGCAATATTGGTGATGCCGCACTTGTTGAGAATGCGGTCAATTTCAAAACCGTCACCACCGATATTGTACTCTCCAAGAAGGTTGATTTTGTACTTACCGTCTTTTTTCTCGTTATTGGTTCCCACCACATGCTTGAAAATTTGGTTATTTGCTATATGGTGCCCAGCAGATTGCGACACACCCTTATAGCCTTCGCACGAAAATGCAAACACATTACAATCACCGAGTTTTTCTTTCATCTTACGCGCCACAGCATGAATATCGTCACCAATAAGCCCCACAGGACAGGTGGCAAAAATAGCAATGGCTTTAGGGTGAAACATGTCATAGGCTTCTTGAATGGCCTTGGTGAGTTTTTTCTCACCGCCAAAAATAATATCTTCCTCTTGCATATCCGTTGAAAAGCAATAAGGCATATAATTTTCAGCGCTTTCATCAGAACAATCTGTTTGATTACGACGTGTAAGCCAAGAATAAAAACCGCAACCAATGGGGCCGTGCGTAATATTCACAATATCTCTGGTAGGCCCTAAGATAACGCCCTTACAACCTGCATAGGTGCAACCACGCATGGTGATAATGCCGGGAATGGTACGCACATTGGCAGTAATGGCAGGCGTTTCATTGCCTTGCGCCTCATTAATAAGTATTTGCTTGGCACGCTTGCGAGCTACCTTGGGGGGATACTTCTTTAAAAGTTCCTCTTTAATATTGGTAGGTTCAAAATGTACCATGTGTTCTTTCATTTGCATGATCTTCCCTCCTTAAAGGATGGATTTTTCACCGGTTTCGCCGGTACGGATACGGATAGCATCTGTCATAGGAAGCACAAATATTTTCCCATCACCCGGCTTACCTGTTCTGTTCACATCTATGATAATATCTACGGCTGTTTTCACTTCTTTCTGAGGCACAACCACAGTGACTAAGCGTTTGGGATACAGTTTGCCCTTTTCTCCTAAAATGGCGGCGGCCTCTTCATAGCCGTCTTCCACTCCTTCCAAAATGCGCGTATTCACAAAACCTTGTCCGCGCCCTTGCACTTCGTGGGCAAAAAAAGCGTCAATACCAGCAGTGGTGAGGGCTTTTTTGGTTTGGTTCATCTTATTCATACGCACTACGGCCATGACTTCCATCATACAGATACCCCTCCTTTTGCCTCACAGCCTGTTTCGTGTATGCCAGAGCTGATGGTGTACACATCGCTCACTTCCGTTACAAAAATCTTACCGTCGCCAAAAGCGCCCTTGGTATTGGTACGAGCAGCTTCAGTGATGGTTTTGATAACAAAATCTTTATCTGCCGTGGCTACCACGCTCATAATCATGGTTTTGGGAATTTCATCATAGGTGATATCACCAATTTTAATACCACGTTGCTTACCACGACCTGCCACAGAAAACTTTGTTACGGCAGGAAAGCCTGCATCCATAAGTGCTGCCAAAACGCCATCCACTTTTTCAGGGCGAATGATGGCACGAACCATAATCATTGACATAGTTTTTCTCCTTGTTCCTCAATACACAGATAGAGAGTGCGTTGTTACTTAAACTTGCATAAGACCGTAATCTAAAAGCAGTTGCTCAAGCTCTTCAATTTCCAATGGCTTTGGAATGACAAACATTTTGTTCTCGTCAATGGCTTTGGCAAGACCACGATATTCATCGGCTTGTTCTGCCTCAGGGTTCCATTCAATAACGGTTTTACGATTAATTTCAGCGCGTTGTACGTCATTATTACGCGGTACAAAATAAATCATTTGTGTGCCGAGCTTACGGGCAAGCTCTTGAATCATTTCTTTTTCATTATCCACATTACGGGAGTTACAAATAAGCCCACCAAGACGCACGCCGCCAGATTCGGCATATTTCATAATACCTTTGCAAATATTATTGGCAGCGTACATGGCCATCATTTCGCCAGAACACACAATGTAGATTTCTTCTGCTTTACCGTCACGAATGGGCATGGCAAAACCACCGCATACAACGTCGCCAAGAACATCATAAAAAGCATAATCAAGGCTTTCACTTTTCTCATAAGCGCCTAAGGACTCCAGCATATTAATAGAAGTGATAATACCGCGACCAGCACAGCCTACACCTGGTTCAGGGCCACCAGATTCTACGCACCATGTGCCCCCAAAACCACCTTTGCGGATATCGTCCAACTCTACGTCTTCGCCTTCTTCACGCAAGGTGTCCAAAACAGATTTTTGCGCTAAACCACCAAGAAGTAAGCGGGTGGAATCTGCCTTGGGGTCACAACCTACCACCATAACCTTACGTCCCATTTCAGCCAGACCTGCCACAGTGTTTTGTGTGGTGGTGGACTTGCCAATGCCGCCTTTACCGTAAATTGCTACCTTTCTCATAAATAACCTCCAGTGGTGAATTTCAATTTGCATAAAGCAATGCCCGTGCCAAAAGAGAAAATAGATATTAACACACTGTAATATAATGAAAATAATTTCAAAAAAGCAACAAGACATACAAGGCAAAACATAGGCTGTGTAGCTACAAAAATGTATCTGCATACAAAAATGTAGGTACACTCCCCTTAAAACTGTGCAGTAATGGGAAATTTACTGAATTTTTCATTGGCATGATTTATGCTAAATATTCAAAAAAGGTCTTATTCATATACGAATATAAAAGGAATACATATGCTTATAGATACTACACTCAGAGAAGGCGCTCAACTGTTTGGGGCGACATTCTCCCCTGAATTTCAAGAAAGCATTATTGAAGAACTGCTCTATATAGGTATAGAAGAAATAGAGTTAGGCTGGATAGGTATGCACGGCTTACAAGAAATTTTGTCGCGTATACCCAAAACAAGCTCTTCTCATTGCTATAGCGTTTGGGCTCCATTAAGGATGGACAGTCTGGAAAAAGCCTCTGACATGGGTATTCAGCGGCTTCATATGGGATTTCCTGTGTCTGATCGACATTTAGAAAAACGCCTTTGCATGGAAAAAGATGTGCTTTTAGAGCACTTATGTACTTTATTGCAAAAGGCGCAAAGACTTGGTTTAGAAGTATCTGTGGGGCTTGAAGATTTTTCACGAGCAGAAAGAGATTTTGCTGTAAAAGCTGCGCAGATAGCTGAACAAGAGGGAGCTTTTCGCGTACGTCTTGCTGATACAGTGGGTGTGCTTACACCTACGGATTGGGCTACGCATATAAAATTTTTCCGCCATCATATAGAAATACCTTTAGCCGTGCATTGCCACAATGATTTTGGTATGGCTACAGCTAATGTGCTGACGGCTTTGGCGGCGGGGGCGCAATTTGCCGATGTTTCTTTACTTGGCATTGGCGAAAGAGCCGGCATTGCCGCCTTAGAAGAAGTGACAGCTTTTTTGGTACTACAAGAAAAAAGCACACAATATAAATTAGATACATTACGCAATGCTTGTGCTTTGGTGGCAGAAAACACACAGCTGAACATTTCCAGAACCAAGGCCATTGTGGGAAAAGATATTTTTGCTTGTGAAACTGGCTTGCATGTGCACGGTTTTGCAAAGGATACGAGCCTTTTTGAAGCTTTTAGCCCAGAAAGTGTTGGTGCTCAAAGAAAATTGGGCTACGGTATGAAAAGTGGTCATGCTGCCATTGCTCATACGGCACAAAAAGTAAAACCCGCAGTGCAAAAAAAAGAGCTGGCAAATATTTTATCCTATGTAAAGAGAATAGCAAAAGTCATGGGAAGACCGCTTACACAAAAAGAATTGGAAAACTTAGTGCTTACATTGTAGGCTACTCTCTAAATAAAGCTGATATACATTATCAAACACGCTCTAAAAGGTTTTTATGCATAAACATGAAAAATGGGCAATAATAGTACCATTTGTGGCAAAAAAAGCATAAAAACTAGAGCGTGTTCATATAAACGTGCCTAGGTTTATCATACTATATCACTATGGTTTGTCATCAACTAAAACATAAACATATTATTAACCACATGTTTTTCTTTTAAAATACCCTATAAAAAAACGTTTAACAGTATAAAAAGGGTTGACAATATAAGTACTCACTATTATATTTCTTTCACGTTTTTACGTGTGAGCCTTTAGAGCTCCTTGATTATACAAGTATTTCCTGTACTTAAGAACAAGAAATACTTGAGGGTGGCAAATTCCTTTGTTGTCACCTGAGGATTTCTTCCTCGTCATTTGGTAATGATTTTACTGAGTGCCTATTACCTCCTTTATAATGCAAGACCCTCTTGTAGGTCTA
Source organism: uncultured Desulfovibrionaceae bacterium (assembly GCA_964369335.1). Classification (GTDB taxonomy): domain Bacteria; phylum Desulfobacterota; class Desulfovibrionia; order Desulfovibrionales; family Desulfovibrionaceae; genus CAYJAD01. The sequence continues at coordinate 11,912 of CAYJFR010000045.1, forward strand.
TACTTTTGTAAAAAGCACGCGCTTGTGCACTTACATTTTCTTACACTAAAAAAAGAAGGACAGTATCATGGCTGATATTTCGTTACAAAAGCCCGTTGCAGGTCAAACTACTACTCTTACTCCACAACCTGAAGACCGTTTGGTTTTTGAATTTGACTCTAGCGAGGCAACGTTAACCCGTGATGGTGACACCCTTGTCATGTCTTTTGACGACGGCGCATCAGTAAGTCTTACTGATTTTTATGTGGCATACACCTCAGAAAATATGCCCACCTTCCTTATTGGAGGAGAAGAAGTCCCCGGAGAAGCTTTCTTTGCAGCTCTTGGTGAAGAGCTTATGCCAGCAGCTGGTGCAGGCAGCAACTCCCCTCAAGGTAGCGGTAGCTCCGTAGGCTTTGAGGGCGGTACATTATTCGGCGGTATCAGCCGCATCGGTCGCCTTGACCAGGAATATCCCGATAGCAATGATGAAGAACGAGACCTTGAAGGCTTTGGCACTCCTAACCTTGCCCCTAACATATCACACATTAACGTTTTCCCCGATGAAGGTCCCGACGCTTTTGCCAATGGTCTTGATGTTATTGAATCTGGTGCTGGGCGTAACCCTGACGGTTCTTTTTCTAATGCTAATCCCAATCAAGTGTATGACGGCGACCTCACCGCAAAAGGGCAAATCATTGCCACTGACCCAGAGCAGGACACCTTAACATATGGTATTGATCCTTCCACTACATTACAATATGGCAAACTTGAAATAGATTCTAGCACAGGTATTTTCACCTACACCTTTGATGACAATGCCAATCAAGGCCTTGGGCATGGTGAAACTCTTACAGAAACCGTCACTTTCACTGTATCTGACGGCATAAATACGAGCACATTCACCACCACTGTCACCGTTATGGGAACCAATGACAGACCTCAGCTTACTCTTGAAGGCGAAGATATGACGTCTTTAGGCGATGTAGGCGCGCATCTTTCAGTCACTGAAGACTTCGCAAGCACAAATACAGACGGCGGCAAAGCTACAAGCTCCGATGTTGACCGCAACGACAGTGCTGAATATTTCGTAAGTAACACAACTGCCTTTAATAAATTTGACAATGACGCTCAAGCCGACACCAATAACGATGGTATTATCAGTAATAGAGAAGATGCCAATAGCGACCTTACTCTTGATGTAAGCACCAGTGGCGTTGCTGATGATGCTTCTGTTGGTACTGTTGTCAACGGCACTTATGGTACATTTACCATCGATACAAACACAGGCGAGTACACCTACACCTTGCAAGAAGCTCCTGCCGGCATTATCTTTGATGAAGCCACAGGAAAGTACGTTTTTGACGGCGTAGAAGGTGATGACGCCGCCCTTGAGCGCTATAACAATGCACAAGGTCTTGGCGCAAACGAAACCCAAGAAGATATTTTCTATGTCTATGTAAAAGACCAACACGGTGCATGGGAAGCAAAACCCGTTGTTGTGGCGGTTCAAGGCACCAACGACACTCCAACTATCTCTATAAGTGAGCCTAACTCCCTTACCGAAGACGGTGTTGGT
>CAYJFR010000046.1:0-10726 GCA_964369335.1 uncultured Desulfovibrionaceae bacterium
CTCAAACATTTTAATAGCAAGCTCTGCGCCGCTGAGTTGCCCCATGCCGGGGTAATTTTCAATTTCATTAGTATTGATGATTTGCCCACCGGGAGCCAATTTGTCCAAGAGAAGCACTTTCATATTGGCACGAATGGCATAAATAGCGGCGGTCATACCCGCAGGACCAGCACCGATAATAATAACGTCATACATAGTTCTATCCTTTTTTAAGGTAATAATTAAAAGAGCATAATAGCTAGGGGTACACCGACGACAGATATAATGGCTAAAATAACCAGAGAGTAAAATAAGGTATACAAGGTAGCTTCTCCGCCGCTGATCCATTCTTTATTGGCGAAAAGCAGCGCCGCAAAGGGCGAAGCCGCAGGGGTGACGGCGGCAATCATGGTAGTAAAGAAAAAACACACCAAGAGCGGCGCAGGATTAAAACCAAGAGCAGTACACAAAGCTAAAAGCACAGGCGTAAAAACCAGCCCAGAGGCTACAGAGTTACAAAAATTGGTAGCTATAATGGCAATACAGCAAGCCAATATAATCAGAGGCGTATAGCCCAAACCTTCCAAAATATTACGCAAAGCATATTCCATAAAAATAGACACATGCGTATCTTTGTGCATCATGACATTGCCGAGCATAAGCGCTACAGAAATAAGGGTAAACACGCGCCAAGGGAATTTTTTACCGTGAAAAGTAATGTCTGACACGGGCTTGCCGTTAAAGCTTACAAAAGACATGGCAATACAAATAATAAGCGTACCAGATAAAGCATTTTGCTTACAAAATTGCGCCAGAGCAGAATCAGCAGGAATAAGCCCCGGCAAAAGCATCCACGCTGCCAAGGAGGCAAAGAGCACCACCATAGCCTTTTGATAAATACTCATGGGAGGAAGGGGATTTTTATTGATAACTTCAGGGTCCACATTGGCAAGTCTGCTCACATCAACATGAAAAATAAAGCGCATGGAAAGGATAATGCACACTAAGGAAATACCCGTAATAACAAAGCCAAAGACAAGAAAAAGAGCAGGATTAATGCTTACAGTAAAATCGGGATTAAGAGCAGAGAGGTTAATAAGATTGGAAATAAGATAAAAAGAACCTGCCTTGATGGGATCTGTAGCAAAGGCTAAAAGTATCATCATGACACTGCCCACCATCATAAGAGTCACATATTTATCGCCCTTTTTGTAGCCAGCACTTTCAAAAAGTATGTACAATGTTGGCCACATAAGAAAGACAGCTGCCACTTGTTCGATGAGCCCTACAAGATAGCATGTAAGCAAGCTCATACCTGTCAATGTCCATGGACGCCCCTTTACAAAGGGACGCGTCATAAGCCAACGAGCCAAGTATTCAGAAATATTACTGTGTACTAAAGCGCCGCAAAAAACCATGAGGAAAAAGATATATACCGTCATGGGGTTGCCCATAAATTGCGACAACACTTGATTCATGGGGGCGTAACCCGTTACACCAAGGAGAAAAATACCCAAAAGACCAGGCCAGTACGTATCTACAGCACTCCAAAGATACACTATACCTAAGAAAAGCATAAGCACAGACATACCCAAGGGAGAGATGGAAAGTAAGACCCCACCCTCTACCACAGGAAAGCCCATGTCCAGCAAACGTGGACTACTTTCCACCACTAAGGTAGGAGAAGGTAAGTATCTGCCAAACAGCATTAAAGACAGTCCAAAAACTGTGTGAAAAATTGACCAAAAGTCAAAGTTTTTGACTCTATGAGTTTCAATGGTTTGCGACATGGTGTTCCCTTTGGCTAAGTGTACTTGCGAGAAGTTACGCTAAAAAATCTCATCCATGTTTCTGATGTATACTGACACACAGCACATGTCTGTCTTTGAAAAGACAGTTTTGATATTTTTTGAACAAAGAGCACTAAAAAAAGCTAAAAGCAAACTATAACTAATTTTTTAATTTTAAATAACAGCATATTAGATGTAAAAAATATTCATGAGAAAAAAAGAACAAAATAAGTTTTATCTAAAAAAGCCGACTCTTAAGTCGTTTATAAGAATCGGCTTTAACCATATTATACTAATTTACCTTCTCTTTCGCGTAAAAAGAACAAAGCCACAAAGACAAAGCCTGTGGAAAGCACATACAGCCAACATACAGGGGTGAACATAGTAGCCGTTAACGTGTCAGTGTAGCCTGCATTATCCAATAAAGCCCCAATAAGAGGTTGAAACACTGCTGAACCAAACATAGCAAAGGAATACAAAAGCCCATTGGCAGTACTGGCTATATTTTTAGGGAAAAGCTCTCGCGCTGAGGCCATATACAGCCCTGCTGGCGAATTTAACACAATGGAAAGCCCTATGCCCCAAATGAAAACTTCTGAAGAGCCAAATGAACCATTGTTAAAAAATAAATAGAGCATCATGGCAAAAAAAACGGCATTGGAAGCCACAATAATACCTTTACGAGAGGAAAGCTTGGCTGCCACGGTGGCAAAAAGTATGGGAGCCACAATGGCTATGATGGCGGCAATACTGAGTAAGGAGCTCATTTCTTGACGGCTTAAGCCCACCACGTTGGTATAATACAGCCCTGCCCACAAGCCCACAAAGCTAAATAAAATTGCAGCGTTGACTGTAAAAGCCAGCGTTAAAAGCCAAAAATTTCTTTTGCTTAAAATAATTTTTATGGATGCAAGTACAGAAAGCTTAGGTTCGGATGATACCTTGGTTTCGACTTCTCTAGATGTTGTTGTACCATCCTTAAAAAAGAACCATGTAAGCACAGTAGCCACCAAGGTAATGGCAGTAAGCCCTTGAGTAGAAAGACGCCAGCCAAAATTTTCCACAAAATACGACAAAGGCGCACCTGCCAGAGCAGAAGCCACACCTACAGCCACAGCCAGCACAGAGCTTACAATAATCACATAAATCTTTTGACTAAACCAATCAGCCAAGGCCTTATAAGCCGGCATTAGAATGAGCGAACAGCCAATACCTACTCCGAGCCTGCCCACAAAAGCTATAGTTCCGTTGGCGGCAGTGGCAAAAATAAAAGTCCCAAGGCAAGTAAGAGCTAAGGCAAAGCTGATGAGTTTACGAGGGGAATAGGTATCCGACATGATACCACTAGGAATTTGCAAAACAGCGTAGGGATAAAAATAGGCAGAAGCCAAAAGCCCCAAAAAGGCCGCATTGACACCTAAGTCTAGCATGATAGCATCAGCCATAACAGCAGGGCTCATGCGGTGAAAAATAACTACAGTATAGGCAAAAATAGCTAAGGCAAGAATGACCCAGCGATAGGGTGAAGTGTGACGGTTCATGTGCTCTCCTGAAAATGGAAAATGAAAAATATTCCCCTTTCACACCAAGGTTAATTAAGTAGTATGTATGGGCGTGAAAGGGGATTTTGTTCTTCTATGTAAAGAACTCCCCTACATAACAAGAACAGATTTGATATTTTTATGCGCTTCTTTAAAAGCTTTTTGGATGTCTTTAAAATCGTAATAGGTCATCAACTTATCAATGGGAAATTGCCCCGCCTTATAATAGCGTAACAAGGCAGGAATGAAGACTTGAGGGACAGAGTCTCCTTCCACCACCCCCAAAAGAGATTTGGCTTCGCCCATAAGTTCTTCTTGTACATTGAAAGTAAGTTCACCCGTAGCGCCAAGAATAACCGTCACCCCACGGAATTTTGTAGCATTAATGGCTTTACGCACCGAATCTCCTCTACCAGTGGTGTCTATGGAGTAATGCACGCCGTTTTGTTGCGCTTCTTCTTGCATAAGTTCTTTAATGGCTTTGGCAGTGTCTTCCACTTCCATAACATTAATAGTATGCGTAGCGCCTACTTCTAGAGCAAATTCCAACTTTTGGGGATTCACATCCACAGCAATAATAGTCGTACAGCCAGCTATTTTTGCAGCCATAAGAGCACTTAAACCCACAGTGCCGCAACCAAAAATGGCAATGGAAGAAGCGGCTTTGGGTTTGAGCCTATTGAGCACGGCGCCAGCGCCCGTTTGAATACCGCAACCAAGAGGGCCAATAAGTCCAAGGTCAATATCCTTGGGAGCTTTAAAGATATTACGTGTATCCACAATAGCATAGGTAGAAAAGCCCGCTTGACCAAAAAAGCTGTAAACGGTGTTTTCCCCTTGCGACAAAACCGTCGTGCCGTTATTGGTAGTGCCGCCAAAATTGAGTGTATTAAAGTTTTCACAGCCATAGGGATGACCTTCAAGGCAATTTTCGCAGTAGCCACAGCTGGCATAACTGGCCCCCACATGGTCGCCTACTTCAAAATCTCTCACGCCTGGTCCTACAGACTCGACCACACCGCTAGCCTCATGCCCCAACACCATAGGCATAGGGCTTGGGATAACGCCACGGCGCACAGCTTCATCAGTGTGACACACGCCGCAAGAATGTACTTTTATACGCACCTGTCCGTAGCCTGGCTCTTGCAATTCCAATTCTTCTAGATAAAAATCCCCATCAATAGCACGTGTTACAGCAGCTTGTATTTTCATAGTTCACCCTCTAGAATCTTTTGCTGGTTTGCACACTTATCCACTTTTCTGTGGTGAATTTTTCCAGTACCCACTTGCCGTTAAATTTACCCATGCCTGACTCCTTAGAGCCGCCAAAGAGCACGTGAGGCTCGTCATTGATGGATTGGTCATTGACGTGCACCATACCAGACTCAATACGTTTAGCTACTTGCAGACCGTGATATAAGTCAGTAGTGAATACCGAACCACTGAGGCCATAATTAGTATCATTAGCCAGAGCAATGGCTTCATCTTCGCTTTGAGCGCGGATAAGGCAGCACACAGGGCCAAAAACTTCATTTTTAGCCGCAGGCATATCATTAGTAGCTTCAGTAAAAATCCAAGGATAAATAATATTGCCCTCAGTGCGCCCCTCTAAAGCCACTTGAGCACCAGCTTTTTTAGTAGCTTCTATAAGCTCTTCTACGCTTTTCACTTGTTTAGCATTGATGAGCGGCCCCATGAAAGTGGTAGGATCAGCAGGGTCACCAGCAGGGAGATGTTTGGTTTTTTCTACAAAAAGTTTGGCAAAATCGTCATAAATAGCGTCAGCAATAATGATACGATTCAATGCCATGCACACTTGCCCTTGATTGAAAAAAGCCCCAAAAACAGCAGCACTGGCGGCGTCTTCTACATTGGCGTCTTCCAAAACCAACATGGCATTATTGCCCCCAAGCTCCAGCGAACAATCCTTCACTTGTCCACCAGCTACAGCGCCAATATGTTTACCCACTTCTGTAGAACCAGTGAAAGAAACCAAAGCGGTCATGGGATGTTCTACTATGGCGTCACCAATTTCAGCGCCGCTCCCTGCTACTACACTGAGTAAGCCTTGAGGCATACCGGCTTTTTCAAAAAAATCTGCAATAAGAAAAGCTGAACCAGGGGTATCGGTGGCGGGTTTGAGCACCACAGCATTACCTGTAGCTATGGCTGGAATAACGGAGCGCATGGCAAGCACTAAGGGAACATTCCAAGGGGCAATAACCACTATAACACCACGAGGAGAGCGGAAAATATAATTGTCTTTGCCAGGAATATTTGAAGGGATAATCTTACCATCCATCATATAAGGAAAACGCATGGCTTCACGCACAATATTAATACTGGTGTGATATTCAAAATCTTTTTTGGGCTGAATAAAGCCGCCCTCTTCGGTAAGACAAGCATAAATATCTTCTTTGCTGTCTTTAATGGCAGTGATGAGCTTTTCCAGATAGCCCACGCGCGCATCAGGGCTTAAGGCGGCCCATTCTTTTTGCGCAACTGTAGCCGCCATAAAAGCGTCATCTATGTCTTTGACACCGGCTGAACGATAGCGATAAATTTCTTTTCCCGTATAAGGGTTGGTGTTGACCATTTCTCTGCTACCACTGCCTTCACGCCATTGACCACCAATAAATTGTTGCACATAATGCTTCATGATTAAAACCTCTATGGGTTACAGTTTGCAAAAAGGATATTTTTTCCTTACTCCTCACTCTTTATTTTCATGTAACATGCTTTTTTTCTCTGCGTCTGTCTTCCAAAAGACAATGAGTTTAAAGTAATTTTTCACATAAGCATATACATACCGAAAACGCCCACACTCTCCCATGAGCGAAGCGTTGCGCAAAAAACAACGAACAATCACTAAATAAAGGAGGACGTGGGCGCCCATACGAATTTACGTACCAAAGAACGCACCTACTGCATTGGCTATCAGGTCGAAGGCAGAGAAGCTAAAATGTGTTCACGCTCTAAAGGCAATATTTTGGGTAAAAAGAACTTCGTACTGTAGTAAAAAACTGTCACTGTTTTTTTGACGCTATCTGTTATTTTTTCAAATTAAATAACTATAAATAGTATTTTTCCGCCGAAAAAACATAAAAGTAAGCATGTGATAAAGAGTGTCTTTCAAAGGCGGAGTAATACCGCCATAAAAAATTTTTGAGAAAAAAATGGGGGAGAACCTTTTTTCAAAAAGGTCTCCCCCAGAGAGTTTTGTAAATAACAATAACGTAGGGTTTAGAGTAAGATTATAAACCTAAAGCTGTCGTATTTACAAGAATAGTCATGCTGTCATCATCTGAGCTCTTATATTCGTGGAAAGTTTGTCCACTAATGGTGACCTCAGTGCCCTCAGCAACTTTTTCCCAGTTCTTTCCAAAGGCTAGCTCGTTGAAATTACCTTCAGCATCAACAAGCTCATCGCGTAATTGTGTAGCTGCATTTACATCATTACCTTTCATGATAACTTCAATATTTTGCATATTAGCGTTTTCAAGCTGTTCCTTTGCTTTGGCAAAATCATCCACACCAGAGAGCAATACGTCCATCTCGCCTTCTCCGCCGTCCACAGAAAGAACTTCATCCAAAGACGGAAGTACAATGATGTCATTGCCACTACCGCCGAAGATAACATCTTTACCTGTACCGGCATAGATGATGTCGTTGCCGCTACCGCCGAGAAGAATGTCGTCGCCGTCACCGCCGTCAAGGATGTCATTTCCGCCAAGACCGAGGAGAATATCATCGCCATGACCACCGTAAAGGGAGTCGTTGCCGTCGCTGTCGCGTTCGAGAGTTGCGTCAGTGTCGTCGATTTTGCCAGATGCATCGCGCTCACTGTCGGCAAGATCCTTGAGGATATTGAGCTGTTCTTCGTTGATGGAGCCGTCTTGGTTGCGTACGCTGCTTACAAGTTCTTCTACAAGCTTAGCGGTATATTCATCAAGGTCAATTTTTCCTTCTGCATTTTCTTCAATCCATTCATTCTTTGGAAGTGTTAAGTACTCTTCTGAATATCTTTCAGGATTTTCAATACCAAGTGCTTCTGCAAGTTTTTGAAGATTATCATATTCCTTACCATTTGTATCTGTGACGCTTTTAATGGTTTGGGTTGGGTTTCCGTGTTCATCTTCTTCGTAGGTAATCACAATGCCATTACCTATGGAACCATCGCCAATAAGCAAGTCGTTGCCACCTTGCCCAAAGATTTTATCATTACCTGCACCACCAATAAGCGCATCATGGTCTGTATCTTCAGTGGCACCAGCTGCTATAGACTCTTCATTGGCAACAGTATCAGTGTTTTTTTCAATATAGTCTAACACATTTTGTGCGCTTAGATAGTCGTCCGAATTATAACCGGCAGCATTTTTAAGATCATTCATTGATGTTCCACCAAGCATAATGTCGTCACCTTCACCAGCATCTCTCACACCCATTGTAATGGGCTTTAGATTGAGAGTTCCATCAGCTTCCATGCCATCAATACCTGGAACAATCTCCCAGTAGGAATCTTTTGTGATGATATTATCATCGTCATAATTATCCTTATCAAATAAACCATCCTTATCAACGAGCTCACTGTCTTCAGGCTTATTTGCAGGGTCAATACCAACAGCGGTGAAGTTTTCATCGTCGACATGCTCAAGCACACCATCAATATGGTCTATGATTTCATCCGTTAGAGTATTTTTATCACTTTTGAAGAAGAAATTTGTATTGAACACTTCGTCATTATATTCTTTAAAACTACCGTTATTTTTGAAAGTTATCCAACTATCAAGGTCATTATAATCCACAGAGTCATCTTTTACTTGTATGAGAAGTTGATATCTTGCAGGTTTGTCAGTTTCACTTCCGGTATCAGTATCATACACTCTGAGTACATAATCTACACCGCCAATGGTTGTTTCAAAAACTTTACCAAGAACATCGTCTTCTAATATTTTGTGATTACCTTCCGGAATGAGGCCATTATCTTCTAAATATTCGTCATAAAGAGGCGTTGTTGTTCCCTCATCATCTTTTAAGCCAAATATTTCTGCCAAATCAAAGGCAACCTTTTTAGTAGTTCCGTCATTTGGAATGCTAAGGCTTTTCACGCTCAGATCATAGCCACCATCTACATCATAATACGTGGACGCACCGTCAGCTATAAAGATAAACTTATTGGTGTAGCCGTTACCATCTTTTTCGTCATAAAATGCGTTGGCTTTTTCGATGGCTTCTTCATAGTTAGTACCCCAAGTAAGACCGGCAGTTCTGATTTCATTAATGGTGTTATCAACCCAATTTTCATCATTAAGATCTATTTCATACTCAATGGCACTCTTACCAAAGGTGATGATGCTCAAATTAAGTTCACCGCCAAGCGAGTGTTCGCTGTAGGTCTTTAATGACTCAAGATAATCCTCTAAGGCATCAAGCGCATTGTCAAAACGGCTTGTAGTTGTACCGTCTTTTGATGCCATACTTTGAGAAGCATCAAGCAAGATGCACAAGTTATAGTCAGTGCCTGGAGTCAGCTCACCCATGACGCCTTCATTGGGATTTGTAATAATATCGGCATCATTTTTTACATTGCTTGCTTCAACAGATACAGAATCCGTATCACCATCACTGTCAGTAACAGTAAACGTATACTTTTCAGTGGTACCTGCTGGAATATTGCTGACAGTTACATTCCAGTCTCCATCAACTCCTGATTGCGAAAGCGTTACATCGCCAAATGTCAATTTGCCATCTTTGGCATCGCTGATTTTCAATGTTATGGGTTCGCCGACAGGACTTCCATTACTATCGTATTCTTGCAAAGTAATGGTTGCATTTTCTGCGTCGGCGCCTTCATTCAGAGTGACCATACCTTTAGCTACGTTAGAGCCATTTTCTTCAACTATATCTAGCGTTCCGCCTAGCTCTGCCACAGGGGCATCGTCATGCACAGTAACCGTAATGGTTTCTTCAAAGGTATGAGTACCGTCTGTCAAGGTTACGGTAATGCTTCCAGGAGTTGCACCGCCCACCAAGGTGGATTCATTGCCAGCTGTAACATCATTGTGAGCGTAATTATCTTTTAATAGAATTTTAAAGGAATTTGTTCCCTTATCCCAAGTTATTTCGTAATTAGGATCGGTACTGCTAACCTTTGTAATGTCAAAACCTTCAGGTGCATTCCATGTTTGAGAAAGCTTAGTAGCGTCTGGTGTAGTGCCTTCTGCAAGATTGCTTTCATCAAAAATGAGGTTGATAACTTCCACATCAGGACCTTTAGGAACAATAACATTATGTGTCACTGTATCGCCATCACCGTCTCTGAAGGTAATTTCCACATTGCGATCATCAGAAGAATGGGGAAAGGTTACTTCCCAATTTCCTGTGGTTGCATTATAGCTTAAAGAAGTGTCACCATAGGTAATAGTATTTGTTGCTGGATCATAGCTTGTGCCGTCATTCCATTCTCCGGGAAGAGGAGCCCAAGTCCATTGGCCATTTACTTCTTTCCATTCTACACCAAGAGGTTCTGTAGCTGTGCCTCCGAAAGTAATTCTTGCGCCTTCTATGTCAGCGCCCATGTCAAATTTAAACTCAGCCTTTGCGATATTATTCTCTACAAGAGCTATAGATGTTGTATCATCGCCCACAACTGTGGTGCCAAGAGCTTCTAACATAGGTGCGTCATCGCTGATGGTTATACCAACATTTACAGTAACATCCTTGCCAGTAGTGGCATTGTTGAGCGTAACTTCGATGGAACCGCCGGAAACACTATCATCTTTACTATAAAGGTCTCCTAAATCATTACTTTGTTTTACATTATCTAACAAAGTTACAACAAGTTTATTGCCTACAACTTTGATATCATAAAGGTTTGGATCAGGATTAACAAAACCATTAGCCGCTACAGTATAGCCTGTAGGAATAGTCCATTCTGCTACGGTAAGCTTATCAGCTGTAGCATCGGTATCTGGATTTGTACCATTTTTAAGACCTTCTTCATCCACGGTAACAGAACCTGGTAAGATTACCGCATCGGCGCTACCATTGGTTTTGTCGAAGTCTTCGTAGGTGGAACTATTGGTATTAGTATAATCACCAGTAATAGCAGCACTAAAGCCAGTTGTTCCAACAGGTACATCTACAATAAGAGAACCTTTGCCATGAGCGTCTACGGTGACTTGTACAGTTTTTTTCTCACCACTTTCCCATGTTATCTCTACAGCAACCGTGCCTGCGGCATAGTCATTGTAGGTATTTGACAATTCCACATGAATGGTGGCTTTGTCTGCACCTACGAGCATAGGGTCAATGGTGAGGGTTGCTGTGGTGGTGTCGGTGGTGTCGGCAATATCTTTATCAGCAGAACCGCTTAAGCTCTCATACTTTACAGGTGTTCCTGTAGGGTCGATGGTT
>CAYJFR010000046.1:10826-13134 GCA_964369335.1 uncultured Desulfovibrionaceae bacterium
AATAGTAATAGTTGCTGTTGCAGGAGTTGTGGTGTCGGCAATATCTTTATTAGCATTACCACCTATGAAGTTTTCGTACTTAGATCCATCGGTATTGGTAACGCCAGTTACTTCGACTTTTACACTACCGTTATCATCTTTGAAAACATCAGAGTAATCATCTGTGAAAGTATGTGTGTAGGTACCGTAGCCTTTATCATTAATAGCAACATCTACTTTTACAGTCTCGCCATTAGGCAGAGTTATGGTTGCTTTTGCGGTGCCTGCTGTATAATTGTTGAAGCTGTTATCAAGCTGCACTTCAAAGGTAAAGTTTTCAGAGTCTTCATTGATATCGTTGATGGTTACTGTCGCACTGGTCTCATCACGCTCACCCTTTTCTTCGTCTTTCACGGTGATTGTAAGCGTAGCGGTATCTGTGTCACCTTCGCTGTCTTTCACTTTATACTCAAAGGTGAAGACGTCTTTACCTATATAGGCATCGTCAGCAGGGGTAAAGGTATATGATCCATCGCGCTCAAAAACTACAATACTACCATCATCTGCAGTGAAGGTAAGCCCATTCTTCGGAATGGACACCCAGTCCCCCTCAGAGGCGCCTGCAGCAGACCAGCCTTCAGGCAATTTGACTTTTGCAAGACCGTCAGTTTCGTTGTCTGTAGTGTTTTTATCTCTCCAGCCATCGGCGCCGGATGTATCGTTATCAAGAACATTGCCTGTTGCAATGTCTCCTTCTCTCACACTGTCTTTATCGTTTTTCGCATTAGGACCATCGTCCTTAATATGTACGCTAACATCCACATCAAGGCTTTTTGCTTCACCTGCTACCGTGCTTTCTTTGCCGTCATAAATTTTTACAGTAAAATCGTCGGCATGCTTTTGCTTGTCATTATGGTCAGTATTATCTTTATGGTCGGTATACGCTTTAGTTTGTTCGTATGTATACTCTAAGGTATAACTACCGTCAGGATTTTCTTTAACACCAGTAATATTTACAGTACCATAAGTAGTGTCTGCAGTGCCGGTAGAATTTACAGAGAATGTGCCATCAGGGTTTTGAACAATATCAAAGCTACCGACAACCTTACCTTCATCTACAATTTCAATCTTACCACCATGTAATGTTTCGGCAGAAGTAAATTCAATGTCACCTGTTTTTATGGCTTTTTCTGTGCCAATTTTAGAATCATCGGTGGTGAGCTTTTCTTTAGGAGCATCTACTGCCAACATAGGCACATCATTAGTACCCGTCACATTTACGGTGATTTCTTGAGCACGCCATGCGCCGTTGTCGTCTTTCACATAGATGGTGAACTTTTCAAGGTGCGTTTCATTTTCACCCAGCTCTTGTGCTTTGTTATTATCCAAAGTGTAGGTATAGGTGCCGTCGTCGTCGATTTTTAATGTACCATAAGCACCGTCTACAGAAGAGCCTACTTTCTCATCGCCAACAGCTAGACCGCTAGTAACGTCGAGAGGGATATCGTCATTGGCGCCAGCGCCTTTTTCAAAAAATGCCAAAGAGCCTTCTGTGCCCACGAAAAACGTAAGGGCAGCAGCACCAGCAGCATTGTCACCAGCTTCATCGCCTGTGATATTACCATAATCGTCGCTATCTACGTCGGAGGCAAAAACCTGACCGCTTACGGTCAAAGCTTCATCCTCTTTCACGCCCCCTACGTTTCCGCCTGCAGATACACCATACTTTGCAAGATTTTCTGGTGTAAGTTCAATATTACTAAATTCAAGTTCTTCAATCATGCCTTGGCTTAGTACAAACAAGTCAGGACGGTCATTGCTACCAAAAACATTGATGGCAATGGTTACTGTAGTGGTGTTGGCGCCGTCGCTGATTTGCACTTGGAAGCCTTCCACTGCCACATCTTTATCGCCTAAGGCTTCTGTGTCGGCGTCTTTATTGTTGAGAATATAGGTAAAAGAACCATTGGGGTTCACAGTAATAGTACCATAAGTACCATTGGGCGAGCCAACTAAGGTGAAAGTGAGATTTTGAGCTTCGGGGTCGGAGGCGGTTAATTGACCTGTGAGTACGGATTGCCCAGCATATTCAGCATTGGGGTGATTAGGGTCAAAGCCCACACCGGCTTCAATGGCAAACCCCGTAAAGTTAATGCCCACAGGTTCACCGTTAAAGAACACACCCTCAGGGGTATCGTCTGCAGTAACGCCGTCAGGATAGGTTTGGTCTAAACCTTCAAGGCTACTAAGACCGCCCAAAAGTGTACCTGCAAGGGTATCTACACTATTACCAGACCCTTGAAGCGTACCAGCAGCAGCACCAGCCGCA
>CAYJFR010000047.1:0-10607 GCA_964369335.1 uncultured Desulfovibrionaceae bacterium
TTTCAAAAAAGGTTTTTCCCTCCCCCAATAAATTTTTTATTCAGGCAATGGCAACATAAACGAACCGTTAGCGTCCATTTCTGGATACATTTCCCAGTCTTTGGCAGAGGCAAAGCACAGAGAAGCTACTTCAAGCTCATTGCCTTTAATGACCTTGGGCTTGTAATCACACAAGGTAGTGCCTGTTTGTAAAAGGCTAGCCTTATTGGTCAAAAAGGAAAAATACTTGGTGGAAAGAGCACCGCAAGGGTCATACTGACAAGGGCGCTTTTCCTTTTCTCTATCCTCCATACTGGCAAAAACCACACCTGTACTGTCTTCCTTCCATATAAGGGACATGGTGCTGTCCATATAATACGCTGTTTCGCCCAATTTTTTACCCTCAGGCAAAGAGTAAAACTCTATATCCCTTTGCATGCTCGTGCCATAATCAATGGCTATGATTTTTTTTGAAGGAGAGGCATACACAGCGCCGCAAAACTCTGCGTTTTCCGTGGGAAAAAAGGCTACAGGCTCTTCTTTATCAGGGGAAAAAAGATACACACCGGCTTTGAGCTTATGCTTTTTGGCATCGTCGGCAGACAAAGGCAAATATTTCCACACGCCGTTTTTCACGTCGAGCAGGGGATACATGTCTTTGTTTAAGGCTGTAACCTTGCCTTGAGCGTGTACTTCAAATTGTTGATTTTTTAAAAGAATTTGCACCGTATCTTCTGTAAAATTTTTTTCATCTGCCAAGGCAGGCAGAGAAAAAGCACACGTGAGCAGTAGAGAAAGAATACAAAGTAAACGCATAATAGCTCCTTTTAGCTCAAGTCTTCAGCCACAAACTCACCCTTAATAGTGCCCTTGGAAGTTCCCTTATGGAACATTTCAAGCATAGGCTCATTGTCATTGACATAGGTTAAAACCACAGTATCAATACTTTGAACAGGCACTTCTTTAAAGACAAAGTGCACATCATTGGACATACCCATGTAAAAATCTAGCTCAGAAACCTCATTGGCAGGCTTACGGATAGAAATACTTTGCCCGTCCATAATGTCTAAACCTACCACGCGTGTTTCTACTTGGTTTTTGACACTGACATTGAGCGCTGTGAATATGCCAGCCTTGTTACGGAAAGTGAGGGTGGACTCTTTTCCCGCGGGGCAAAAACCTGAAGAGGTGAGACACACTTGAGGCAGCCAACCTGTGATTTTCTTCCTGTTTTTCACATAGCTGACCTTTGCCCAGCCTTCGCCTAGCTGTTCAAAATCAAGCTGAACGCCTTCCTTGGGGGTGTCTACTGCTTTGGCGTCTGCTTGGGGTGCTGTGCGTATGACACAAGGGGTTTTTTCGTTATATCCAGCGCAAAAGCCTAATAAAGACGTGTGCAACCACGCTTGTTCGCCTGTGGGGAGATAGACATTAACCCAATTACCTTGCTGTTTGGTGGCATAGGCTTTGCGCGTATACAGCTCGTCGGGGTTTTCAGGGTAGGCATAAACATACACTACTTCTGATTTGGTGGTGGGCTGTGCGCGGGCGTTACTGCCTTTGGGGTCGGCCTCGGTAATGCCTACAGATAAAGCCATGGCAAAAGAATAAGGCAAGAGGACAAGAAATGCCGCAAGTAGTAAGGCTTTTTTCATAAAGATCTCCTTAAAAGTTGAGTGAAAAGGTCTGCAAAAAAGACCTAGCCGTATAACCTTGTGCGAGGAGAATGAAACCATATGAGCAAAAAAAACTGTTTTTGCCTTGGTGTAGTATGGTACCAGCGAGGTAAAAATGAAAAGAGTTCTTGCCGTGTGAACGTCGGCTTTACAACTCTGTTTCGTCATGTCAAAAGTGTGTAATACTCTCTAAATAGCTACTTTGAAGTATAGTGTGTGCGGCATAAATGTCAATGAAAAGTATACTCTTCCCCTTGACCTTAGGGGCTGGTCTGCGTATAGAAAGGAAAAAGCGTAAGAGCTATTTTGGAGGATATATGTTTGGCTTTGGAACTCAAGAGATTTTAATTATACTTGTTATTGCATTGGTTGTCTTTGGTGCGCCTAAGCTTCCAGAAATTGGCAATGGGCTTGGTAAAGCCATCCGTAACTTTAAGCGCGCTTCCACAGAGCCCGATGAAGTAGATATTACCCCTAAGGACAAACAATCCACCGACGAAAAGCCAAAAGCCTAAAAAAACTGAGCTTTTGTAGAATATCTTTGTTGCATTGTATAGAAAACTCTCTAGAAAGCCTCTTATAGGAGTGTACTATGGTAGTTGAGCAAATATCTATTTTTATGGAAAATAAGCCAGGTCGTCTGGCAGAAGTGACACGCGCTTTGAGTGACGCTGAAATAAATATTCGTGCCTTATCTTTAGCAGATACGTCCGATTTTGGTATTTTACGCATTATTGTAGAAGACCATGAAAAGGCCAAAAATATTCTTAAAGAAAAGGGCTTCACCACAGGACGCACCACTGTTGTGGCTGTGGAAGTGGACGACACCCCCGGCGGATTAAATCGCATCTTGGAAATCTTGGCAGAGCATGCCATCAACGTGGAATATATGTATTCCTTTGTACAAAGAGATACAGAAAACGCCACCATGATTTTCCGCTTCGATAAAGCAGAAAAGGCTGTAGAAGCCCTCACAGCGCATAATATTCATATTGTTTCCGCTGAAAGGCTTTGCAAAGGCTAGATCAGACGCATAGAGCAAAAAAAGGCCTGCCAGAAAATTTCTGGCAGGCTTTTTTTTGTGGGGGAGGGAGAAAATTTTTGGCGCTAGCCTGCATCCCTTAAAGGGCTTTTCCCTCCCCCAAGAAAAGTTACTCTTAAAATCCTACTTCACGCGACTCATAAAACTTTGCAACTCTTGCGCTTGCTGCGTCAATTCACGAATGGCACCAGCAGATTCTAAAATAACCGCGGCATTTTGGTTCACCACTTCATTGATGGCAGACATGGATTCAGAAATCTCACTGGACACTGTGGTCTGCTCACTGGCAGCAGAGGCAATAAGATGAATCATATCTGTATTTTGTGAAGTTACATCAGCTATTTCATTCAAGGCTGCCTCAGACTCTTGCGCTAGGTGGGCAGTGGTAGAAATTTGCTGTACCACGCGACTGACTTCTTGCTGATTAGCACGGCTAGAGTCTTGAATGGAGCGTACACTTTCGTCAACTTCGCGTGTGGCGTCCATGGTCTTTTCTGCAAGCTTACGCACTTCATCGGCTACCACGGCAAAGCCACGACCAGCTTCGCCAGCTCTTGCTGCCTCAATGGCGGCATTGAGCGCTAGCAAGTTGGTTTGGTCGGCAATGTCGGAAATAACGTTGATAATATTGCCAATACCCTCAGAAAGCTTATCAAGCCTTTCCATATTTGCCTTGAGATTTTCAGAAGACTTGCTCAATTCACCCATGGCGGCGGCCATTTCCACTGTGGTCTTAATACCCGCATTGGCTTTTTGTCGCACATTGTCACTTTGTTGGGCGGCGTCGGCGGCATGCCCTGCCACTTCCATAACAGAACTGTTCATTTCAGTCATGGCGGCACTGGTGGATTCAATGCGTTCACGTTGGAAATCAGAACCTCTTACAATATCGTCTGTTTGCGCTGTGAGTTGCTCGGCGGCAGATGCCACACGCACGGCAACCTCAGTGGCTTGCACAGAAAGTTCTTGAATGGCCTGAGCTTGCTTTTTGATTTCCGACACATCAGAAACAAATTCCATAAAGCCTGAAGGTTTACCGTCCATATCAAAGAGAGGTACTGCCACAACAGAAACATCCATGGCGCCAGATTTAGGATAGCAAGGCGTTTCACCGTGTACTGTGGACTTGGAACGGAAAGCGCTCCTACCAAGACATTGATTGGGGTCACTACAACAAGCAGCATTGAACTTGCTGGAGCATTTAGAACCTATAACATGGTCTTCACCCAAGAGTCTTTTTCCTGTTTCGTTCATGTAAATAATATCACATTCAGGGGTGGCGGAGAAAATGCCTATGGACATATTGTCTACTTTATCAGAGAAGTTTGTTAAAATGCTGTTAACGGTATTGCCAAGCTCTTTAAAGTTGCCTTGGAACTCTTCCACTTCTACCTTGGCGGCAAGGTCACCCACAGAAACCTTATTAGCAGTCTCATAACACTTGCCTTGAAGAGCTATAAGGGTGTTGGAAATGTCTTGTATGCCTGCAACAACCTGCCCAATTTCGCCTTTTTCCGAAATATTTGCATTATAGCTGAAATCACCTTGCGCTATGCGCTGGGCAAAGGTTGCCATTTTATTCAGCACACGAGAAAGAGTCGCCACGTTAAAGAGCGTAATGGCGATACTGAGTAAAATAATCACAGCAGAAAGCACAAGAATATAGGAGGCGCTGTCTTCACTGAGAGTAGAAACTTCGTTAAGCTGTTGCGTAGCGCCTTCCGAGGCTTTGGCACTGAGGCTCATGGTAGCATTGATCACAGCATTGCGCAGTTCAAGCACCTTCTGCCCTTGGTTATACACATCTCTGCCTTGTACTTCCATGGCTTTCACAATGGAAATAAAGGCTGTGTGGGCTTCACTCAAGGTTTTGAATGTTGCCACATCCGTGAGCATACCTGATTCGTCTAATTTGAGAATATAGGTAAAATCTTTATGCATAGCCGTGTCATTTCCTATCACAGCATCTAAATAGCTTGCTTCCTGTGATAAAATAAATGAAATCATATTTTCGGCAATGTAAATAATTTCAGCCAAGGCTTCGCGCGTGATACGCACAAATTCAAAATCGCTGACGTCGGTATTGGCCAAAGAAAAAGCCGTCAAGGCTTCGCGCAATTTCATTTGTGCGGGAAGCAATTTGTTTTCAAATTGGTTAGACATTTGCGCCACATTGGACATGAAAGAGCTTAGCTGATTTACTAAATTGTCCATATCCGCAATGGCTCTGTCAACGGCAACACTGTTTTCTGCTCCCATAAGATTACGAAGACTTTTAAGGTCATCAAGTACAGCGCTGGCGGACTCGGTGGCATTGTTGCGGTACTTTTGGTTACGAGTCAAACTAAAGCGCGCAACAGAATATGCCATTTTCTGCAATTCTATCTCAATTTCAAAGGCTTTTGCATCCGCTTCGTCAAAAACAGTAAAAGCCTGCACATCGTCCGAAACTTCCACAAAAGCTTTGTAACTCACCACCGCAAGCACAAGCGTCAACACACTTAACAAAAGAAAAGATACGATAATACGAATTTTACTGGTCACGGGTACACTCCTTGTATTGTGGATAGAAAAATCAATTCATTAACAAAAGACAACTTGTATATAACCATCGGACACAATGTGAAAAACTTTACTTTTTTTCTATAAAAATACTGCATTAAGAAAAGTTTTTAGAAAAAATCATATGTGCAAAAATCTGCGCATCAAAGAGCGCGTTAGATATGCAGGCTTTTTCTTCTGGTTCGTGGCAATTAGAAAGGATTTTACTCCACACAGCCGCCTGAAATCCTTTTTTGCGCAATTCTTTAGCCACAGTACCGCCGCCAATGCCTATAAGTTTGCTTTCCACGCCCTGACCTTGCAAAGCCTCTTGAAGTAAGAGCACCACCGCGCTTTGCGCTGAGGTAGGCTCAGGGGCTTGTTGCGCACTTTCTACATCAACGCTGACCTGAACCCCATAACGCGACGCCACAGCCTGACACAAAGCCTCTGCCTTGGCATACACCTGCTCAAGGCTATAGCAAGGCAATATGCGGCAATCCATATAAAACACATCACGCCCCGGCACGGTATTCACATTGGGCACATTGGCCTCACGCTTAGTAGGCGTAAAGGTAGACATGGGCGGGTCAAAAAGTGCGTCTTGTTGCGGAAAATAGTCGTGCATATTCTGCATTGCCAATGCCAAAGCCGAGCCTATAAGCATAGCATTTTTCCCTCTTTGTGGTGTGGAGCCGTGGCATTGTTTGCCCTCAGTGGTGAAGCGCAGCCAATAGGTATGTTTTTCAGCAATTTCAATTTCACTGCCGTCAGCACAGCCAAAGTCAGGCACTAAAAACATATCTTCCGCTGAAAAAAGTTCGCCGTGTTCGCGCATAAGCCATTCCACCCCATGCGTATTACCCGTTTCCTCATCGGCTACAAATATACAGCCCACAGAAAGTTCCGCTTTCGTCTCGCTTTTTTGCAAAGCTTGTAAGAGCACCAAGGCTGAAACAATGGCTTGTTGGTTATCCTCCACGCCGCGCCCTATAAGAATGTCGCCTTCCACACGTAATTGCCAAGGGTCGCCTTGCCATAAGCTTTCGTCTCCTGCGGGAACAACGTCCATATGTCCCAAAATCCACAGCGTACGCTCAGACTTGCCCGCCACACGCGCCACTATATTAGGGCGATAGCCGCAGGGTACGCGCTCATCAGGTGCCTTATACAAGCGCGTATCAGACACGCCCAAGGCATGCAATTCTTGCATAATAAAAGCCGCTTTTTTCTCCTCACCTATGCCGCCGTTTTCTGGCCCTAGTGCCGGTAATGCCGTCAAGGCTCTTTGTAAACGGATAACTTCCTCTGACGCTTTTTCAATACGCTCTTTTACCTGCTGAAACATGTTAACCTACTTATGTATTTGTATTTTTTCTTGGGAGGGCAAGCACCCACGAAAAAACAAAACCTAAAAAAACTATATAGTTTTGTAAAGTATTTAATTTTAAAATTTTTGCACTATTTAATAAAGAACTAAAGACATGAATGCGTTGCTGTCGATTTGCGTAAGGCTCGCTTTGCTCTCCATATCCGTAAGGCTCGTACCTCGCCTAACGGCTACAAGCCCTTCGGGTGGGTTACCTCACCAACGCAAACGGCTTTGCCGCCCTTTGGGTCGCTGCTTCGCGTTGCTCGCAATGACTTTGATGATATAATAAGCGCGTTTTGAAAAGGGAGAGCTGACCCAAAGGGCGCGTAGCGTTCCCGTTAGCGAGTCTTCGAGCTTTACGGGAATCAAGAGCAACGCGGTTTGGGGGAGGGAAAAACTTTTTGGCGCTAGCACTTGTCCCTGAAAGGGGAAAGTTTTTCCCTCCCCCAAGAAAATCTAATCTTCCTGACGAATTTTCACCATATCCACACGAGCATTCTTGCTGTGCTCCAAGAAGATATGTCGAATACCTTCAAGCTCACCAAGCCCTTGAATGACGGATTTGGCTTCCATACCCGCTTGCGTGATCTGCGACGCCCAAGAATCTGCCTCAGTGCCGGCAAGGTCGTTGACGGCATGGTCACCTGCCACAATCATAAAGGGTACAAGCCAGACGCGCTGAAACTTTTTGGCTTTGAGCTTCTCAAGCACAGCGTCAAAACGCAAAGCACCCTCCACACTGGCAAGATAGACATTGCTATCCTTGGCGTTTAAGGCGTGAGCGGTGGCTTGCAAGACGAGATCGCCGGGGCCGTGGTCATTGCCATGCCCCATAAAGACTACGGCATCTTCCGCCTTGCGCTCCTTGGGTAGGGCCTTGAGAATAACTTCAATGACCTTGTGCATATCTTGCGATGAGGTGAGCAAAGGCCCACCGAGCTTGGCGTCGGTGAAATGGTCGGGATTTTGTATAAGATGCTTAACGATGAGCCGCTCTGTTTCGTTGTACTCCGCCGCGGGCGCTACGTGAAAAGACTGTATAAGCACTTTGCTAACACCTTGGTCGGCAAGAGAATGCAGGGCCTCGTCTATGGAAAAGACAGGCTCACCGCGCTTTTTAAGCTTTTTGCGAATCATGGAAGAAGTGTACGCCACTTCTACGGGATGTTGCTTGTAAAAAGCTTTATATTCTTCTTCGATGGCATCAAGAGCCACTTGCGCACTGGTGTAGCTTGTGCCGAACATAACTAGTAAAACGCCGTCTTTGGCAAAGGCGTGACTTGTGCAAGCGCAAAGGCTCACCAAGCAAAAGAGAATCCATGCTTTCATTGTTGCTCCTCAGATGCAAACCTCGTGCATCCTGTGGTTGTATTTTTAGGCTGGTATCCGGCTACAAATGCTACAAACATTTCACGGTTGCGGGTCAGCGTCGAATGTACGAACTTCCCATTTATCCAGTATGGACACCTAAAAATATATGTTTTTTTGAACTTTACACATGGAAAAGTATGTATATTATTATAAATAATACTATTTTGGTATGTTTTTTCCATGCGGTATGAGCAAGGTATATAAGGTGGCGTAAAAGGTCAAGAAAGTGCAATAAATCGTGCTAATAAAAGATACAGCCTATGAACTTTTTTCTTTACCTGTTGACATATTGTATAAAAAAAAGATATAGTTAGACAATGTTTAATGTAGAAATAAATGTGTCTTATATAAGTATTTTATATAAGTATACTTGAGATAAAGGAAGTTTGTATGCAGCAGTGTCGAGAGAAAGGTTTAGGTCAGTTTTATACTATATGTGTACTGTTGGTGTTCTTTGTTTTTGTATTGTGTATAAAAAGCACAAGCTTTGCGGCAGAGCCTTTGTCTTTGACATTGACGCCTGAAGAAAAAGCCTATGTGCAAAGCGCGCAACCTATAAAGGTTTCTTATGACGCTTTTTGGCCGCCTTTTGAAAGCTATGATGAAAAAACACAAGAAATTCAGGGCATAAATTATAAAATACTGCAACGTATTGCCGAGGCCACAGGCTTAAAATTCACTTTTGAGCACGGTTTAAGCTATGCTCAGGCTTTGGAAAGCTTGAGTAAGGGTGAAAATCATATGCATTTGAGCTATGATAACAACCCGCAAAAAGCCAAAGAGCTCAACGCCGTTTTATCCAATACCTTTCTTTCAAGCCCCATAGCCCTTATTGGAAGGCATTACGAAATAGCTTCTGACAGTGTTTTTGCTGTGTCTAAAATGCACCCTGTGGTGTTGGATTTTGTGAAGAAAACTTTTCCAGAGCATACGGTTCTTGAATTTGACGATATTACTCTTGCTCTTCAGGCGGTGGAAGACGGCGAGGCCGATTATACTTTTGAAAATATCCACGCGGCGCGCAGAGCCATTGCAGAGGGGGGCTATCCGCTGTTACGTATTATAGACGCATTGCCCCTATATGATAATCTTTCTTTTATTTTTCATGAAAGCGTAGACCCTAGAGTTCTTTCTATTTTCAATAAAGCCATTGCAACTTTCCCGCCAGATTTGTGCAGTAAAATCTTATTAAATCAAATAATCACACAAGATTATGGCTCAAAGCTTATGCATTATCTGTCTTATATGAGCTTTGACCTTTTGCTGGGCACCATAGCGCTTTTAATACTCTTGGTTGTGACGCTTCTTGTGAACAATAAAAAGCAACGCACCATGAAAGAGGATTTACAAAAGAAGCAAGGCAGATTGGAAAAAAAGCAACAACAAGTAGAAGATATGTTACAAAGTTTCCCTATTCCCATGTTTGTGGCGGATATGGACAGCTTTGAAGTCTTGTATTGTAATAAGGCCATGCACGAACTTATGAACACTGAAGACGTTATGCATAAGCTGTGCTATAAAGTCTTTAGAGGTTTTGATGAACCGTGTGACTTTTGTACTAATAAAGTCATTGCTGGTCTTTCAGAACCCTATGTGTACAGTCGATTTGAAGCTATGCTAGACAAACATATACAATTTTCTGATTCGTGCATTGCTTGGGACGACAAAGAAAACGCTCGCCTGACTATCATGATAGACGTGACAGAAGTGGTAGAAGTGCAAAAGAAAGAAGTGGAAAATGCCTTTAACGCTCTTATTTCTGAAAATGTACCTTTACTAGTCACTTTTTGGAATAAAGATGGGCAGCTCATTGACTGTAACCAAGAGGTGTTGCGCATATTTAATCTGAAGACCAAGCAAGAATTTAAAGAAAATTTTACCGCTTATTCTCCCGAATTTCAAGCCGACGGTAAAAGCACACAAGAACATATAAGAGAGAATCATGAAAGAGTGCTTGAAGAAGGCTATTGCCGCTTTGAGTGGTTGCATTTGTATGAAGGGGAACTTATTCCCATGGAAGTCATACATGTGCGCACCACGCTTAACGGTGAGGATATTATTATTGCCTATGCCAAGGATTTACGAGAAGTCAAAAAGACCCTTGAATTGCTTGAAGAGTCAGAAAAACGTAATAAACTTATTTTGGATTTATTGCCCATAGGCGTGCATTTTTGGGACAGAGACAATAAGCTTGTGTATGCCAATACCAAGGCTTTAGAGCTGTTTGGCTTTACCTCAGAAGAAGACGGCTTGCAAAACTTCCATACCATACTTCCTGAGTTTCAGCCTGACGGTATGCGCTCCATAGACCTTGTGGCGCAACAAAACAGCGATGCGTATTTGCATGGCAGTGTGTCTTCTGAGACTATGTGTGTGCATCCGCATACGGGAGAAGAAATCCCTGTAGATATTTTTGTGGCGCGTACCGTCTATCAAGGGCAAGATGGGCTTATTACCTACTTTACGGACATGCGCAAGCATAAGCGTATGTTGGACGAAATCCATAAAAATGAACAATTTTTACGTAATGCCCGTGAAGCTGCCGAGCAAAGCACCAGGGCGAAAAGTGAATTTTTGGCCAATATGAGCCACGAAATCCGCACACCTATGAACGGCGTTTTGGGCT
>CAYJFR010000047.1:10617-13112 GCA_964369335.1 uncultured Desulfovibrionaceae bacterium
CAAACAAAACTTGATACTGAACCAAGAGACTTTGTTACCAAGAGCCTGTTTTCTGCCAACAATCTTATGCGCATTATTAATGATATTTTGGACTTTTCCAAAATCGAAGCCGGCAAGCTTGAAATGGAAGAGCATCCTTTCATTTTGGAAGATATTATTGATAATATAAAGGATTTATACGAACCGCAATGCCAAGAAAAAGGCTTGAGCTTGCACATAGACCGCGGCATGCATGCGCAAACTCCCATTATGGGCGACGCTTTGCGCTTAAAGCAGGTCTTGTTTAACCTTGTGAGCAATGCCATTAAATTTACGCATAAGGGCGCTATTTCTTTTGAAATACAAAGTGCTGTGGAAGAGAATGACAAATTATCTTGCCGCTTTGCTGTGCGTGATACGGGTATTGGGCTCAGTGAGTCGCAAATAGAACGCTTGTTCTCCGCTTTTTCACAAGCAGATAACAGCGTGACCAGAAAATACGGCGGCACAGGTTTAGGCTTGATTATTTCTAAGAATATTATTGCCATGATGCACGGAAAAATTTGGGTAGAAAGCCGCATAGGTGAGGGCTCTGTTTTTTATTGTACGGCAATATTTTCCCTTGATAAAAATTTCTCATTGCGTCAAAACCTAGTGGACGATGTAGAAGCGCAAGACTATGAATTAGCACAGCCGCTTTCAACGGCGCATTTGCTGCTTGTGGAAGATAATGAAATCAACCAACTTGTGGGCAAAGAAATTTTACTTTCGGCTAATTTTACGCTAGATATTGCCAATAATGGACAAGAAGCTTTGGATATGCTTGAAAATAACCGTTATGACGCCATTTTGATGGATATTCAAATGCCTGTCATGGACGGTTATACTGCCACCAAGAAAATCCGCGCACAAGAAGAATACGCCTCACTGCCCATCATAGCTATGTCTGCCCACGCCATGAAAGGCGATAAAGAGTTGAGCCTTGCCAGTGGTATGAACGATCATATCACAAAGCCCATTGAGCCGGACACGCTTTTTAAAGCTCTACACTTTTGGATAACACAAAGCCGCTCTGCCTCGTCGGAATAAGTTCTTGGTAGATAAGCTCTGGAAAAGAATCGAGGATATTTATGAAATACACTTTAGCGTCAGCGTGTTTGCCTGCTATTTTAGATGTTGCACAGGATGTCTATATCGTTGTGGAAAAAGACACCTTGCAAGTCTTAGAATGGAACCCTGCCTTTATGCGCATGGGCTTCGGAAAACATTTGTCGCAAGAGAGTATATTTTTAGAACAAGAGCCGTATACCTTACATTTTTCCGGTGTTAGAGATGTTATCGCCGTTCACACACAGCTTTTACGCGCCGGCGGTGATCCCAAGGATTTTTCTGAACTGCCTTTGAGAAAAAACGCTCATGACCAACAAGGAATGTCTGCAAAAGTCATAGCTCTTATGGAAGAAGACAATGCCGTTCTTTTGTATATAGGCGAGGGCAAGGCTTTGGGTTTACCCGCACAAATGACCTTACAAGCCCTTGAAAGGCGCGACGCTTTATTGCAAGCCACCAGCAGGGCAGCGCAAGAGCTTGTTTCAGAAGATAAAGATTTTGAGCGAGTTATGCATAAGGCGCTGGGTATTATAGGCAAGGCAACTTTTGTGGATAGAGTGTATGTATGGCATCTTCACGACTCTCCCTATCCTAACGACACGCGTGTGTATACCTCTCAGATTTATGAATGGTGCGAAGAGGGGGGGGCGGCTGTTCCACAACAAGGTAATCATCTTACTGTTAATATGGTGTTGGAGGACATTGTTCCCACATGGATGGACACCTTTTTGTCAGGAAAATCCATCAATGACCACGTGAAAAATATGCCTTTGGCTGAAAGAAATCAATTAGAGCCTCAAGGCATTATCTCCATGTTAACGGCACCTGTGACTTTTCACGGGAAAATATGGGGCTTTATCGGTTTTGCCAACTGTCATGCAGAATATTTGTGGAGCAGTTCAGAAGAAGATATTTTGCGCACGGCAGGTACGCTTGTCTGTACTGCCATTAACAGCAGGCGCACCAATGAAGCTTTGTACCGCGAGCAAGAGCGTTTTAGGGATGTGGAAGAAGCCACGGGGGACGTTATTTGGTCGGTGGATGAAAAACACTGTATCACCTATATTTCTCCGCGCGTGAAAGCTGTGCTTGGCTATGAGCCTGAAGAGCTTGTGGGCAAATATTTTAATACTGTCTTGGTCAATGCTGACGATTTTGTCTTTATGGCAACGCCGCAAAATCCCATTGTACGAGATGTGGAGCTGCGTATTTATGCTAAAGATGGCTCTATACGCTGGCTGCGCTCTTCGTGCAAATACTCCTTTGCTGAGGATGGCACATTACTGTACGGCTTTGGTTCTAGCGCTGACTTTACGCATATGCATGATGTGCAAGATGAGCTGAAAAATATCAATAAAGAATTGGAAGAAGCCAATAAAATTGCCCATGAACTGGCAGACTCTGCC
>CAYJFR010000048.1:0-12975 GCA_964369335.1 uncultured Desulfovibrionaceae bacterium
CGAAGGCCAGAAGTAATCATATTCTGTATGGCATTACCGCCGCCTCCGCCTACACCAACAACTTTAATTCTAGTATTATCTGGTAGCGGTGATTTAAATTGCAAAATTCCCATATATATCTCCTCATAATTATGCACGTTAAATTATGTCATACAATATGGGAATGCAAGTGTCATATAGTTTGGATTTTCATGTGTCGGCGTAAAGTGATATATGGTAAGATGTTAAAATATCTTTAAAGTATTCAGTTTTTTTCAATGCCTATCAATATACTTGACAAAGCCCCTTCCCTTTATTATCTCACAAAAATCTTGCAACCATATGTAGGGGGCAGTTTGAAAACTTTGGGAGTTGTATGAAAAAATTGTATAAAATACTTTGTTTAGGCTTGGCTGTTGCCCTTTTGGGAGGGGCAAACTTTGCGCCTTCTATGGCTATGGCAAAAAGAAATAAAGAAAAAAGCCACATGATGGCGGGAGAAGCCTCATGGTACGGTGAGGATTTTCACGGCAAAAAAACAGCCAGCGGGCCTTTATATGATATGGATAAGCAAACCGCCGCGCATCGTACCTTACCCTTTGGCACTGTGCTTGAGGTGGTGGACGATAAAACAGGTCTGCGCACAGTGGTCTGTATCACAGACCGCGGCCCTGTATCGCGTAAGCGCTGTATTGATTTGTCTCGTTCGGCTGCCATGGAATTAGACTTAGGTGAGCGCGGTATAACTCCTGTGACCATGCGCCTTGTGGGGGATGTAGAAGGTAAAATTATCAATGATAAAGAAGCCTTTTATGTGCAAGTGCAGAAAGATGAAAGCTCCACAACAGAAAAAATGGGACCATATACAAATTTTGCCGATGCTTCGGTCATGCTTGAAGTGCTCTCAAAGAAATATTCTAAGGCTACAATCATTGTTTCTAGTGTGGAATAAGGTTTGAATATATTGAATTTTAGAGAAAATTCTCTTATTGACAATCATTCCTTATAAAGCTACTCTCGCGCTAGTGTTTAAAGTATTTTCGCGTCATATAACTTTTTGGAGGTATTATGAAAAAAGTCTCGTACTGTCTCTTGGGTTTGATGTTGAGTTCAGCTTTACTCCTTTCTGCGTCTTTTTCCTCTGTGGCTGTGGCAGACGGGCACGATGTAGGTGCTGCTCTGTATAAGGCTTCGTGTGCTTCGTGTCATAAAAGTAAGTTTGCTGGAAGACCTGAAGAGGGTCTTTTGAAAAAATTTGCCTTTTATGAAGAGGGTGATTTTACTTCTGGAGCCAAGAAAAAAATGAAAGATTTATTTATGGCTATGTCTGCTGAGGAAAAAGCTTCTCTTGCTAAGTATATCAATGGGATGAAATAGTTTTTTGAGTGTGAATTTTAGGTAGCTGTAAAGACTGAGTGAAAATCTCAGTCTTTTTTTATGCACAATGGTACAAAAAAACACCCCTACGACATAAAGTATATCGTAGGGGAATGTAATCTTGAATAGAGCAGCACATTGCTGTCTTTTTCAAAGGTATTTTTTACGCAAAGTTCATAGCTTTTTTATAGCCTGCCAATCGACGCGTTTCTTTGCGAGAATGTGCAAGATTTTTTTGTATTTCTTGCTTTTTTCTTTCTGTTTCTGCTGTAAGATGCTCGTGCATAGCCTGTATTTTGATGAGTTTGGCTTTATAGGCGGCGTTTTCATGATCCTGACGCACGTCCCATGCTTGCGTAACAAGTCGCGTACGGTGTTCCGCCATGGCGAAAACCTTATTCAGCTCATTATTGTGTAGAGCTTTAAGTTCTCTTTGACCTAAAGAGATAACTTCATCAAGAATTTCTAGTGCAGTGTGCATCATTACGTCCTTTACAGTAAAGGTACTGCTTTGAATTACTGTTGTGTAACTTTTTGAATATCTTCGCACAATACTTGGATGATTTGCTGCCAAGTATCGCATGTGGGTGAAAACTCGTATTCCAAAAGGTCAGCAAATAAAATCCAGTCTTCGCTTTCTAACACTTCTGCCATTTCAGAAAGCAATGAGGAAAGCTTTTCGGTGCTGGCAGAGATAGCAGGGGTTTTTTCCAAATTAAATTCTTTTGTCAAAGCTTCAACCATACCCATGAAATCGCGGGTAACATCTAACAAATCTTGTAAGAGTTCAAGACCTTCAGAATCGTCTGCTTGACGGAATAAGCGGGCTACTTCTTGGCTACCGTGTGCCATGATTTTGACCACTTTGGACATTTCGCCGGCAATTTCTAAGCCCATTTGTTGTACAGGCACAGAACGAACTTCTACGCTTTTGATAAAATCGCTGACGATATCTTCAGCTTGGTGGGGGTAAATTTCAGAGAATTGTTCTTGGTTTACAAGTACGTCAGTGACAATGCGGTTCTCCATGTCAGAACCTTCCATAACGTTTACAAGAATTTCTTCTAAATTGCTAAAATTAGCTACCTGCATATCCGTTTGACGACCATCAATAATAATCATATGTCCCTCCTCAATTCTAGTGGGTAAAATTTACTTGCTGTGTTAGTATTAGCAAGAAGCGTTCCATAGTTGATATATCTTCGCCGTGGCGTAAGAGTCTGTAAATACTGCTTATGAGCTTTATTCATGGCCGTTGAGATAGTCTTGCCATGCTAAAAGGTGTGTGCGCAGTGTTTGAATCAATGCGGCAAAGCTTTCCCATTGCGCGCCGCGCTCTTGAAAAAGCACTAGCCATAAGTAACTGAATGCTTTGAGATAAGGGCATTTTTCAAGTACGCCATAAATAGTATTACAAATTTGCACAATGCGCCCACCACTTTGCTTGGAAGGCATACGCTGTAAAAGATGTATATGCTCCTGTAAAAGTAGTAAAAGTTGTGTGCATTGCCCTAAGCTTTGCAAGACATGTTGGCGTAAATGCGGTGAGAGTAGCTGTACGTCTCCTTTGGGAAGGTCAGATGTAAAGACTTTGTCGTCAAGTATCTGACGATAAAAATAGCGTTGCATGGCAAGCCATTGGCTACGCTCTTCGTTTTCATGTCCAGAAAGGCAGTGTAAGGTGGCAAATCCTGTGCAATCTTCCGCACTTTTCCAAATGCGAGCTTCATTTTGTTGCAGTTCAGGCCATGAACCGTGTTGTAAAAAATGCGCCGCAAGGCTGTGTACGGTGTGGGCAGAAATGCTGTACAAGCATGGTTGTGGGCTGTCAGCTTCTTGCATATGCACACAAGGTTTACTGAAAGCGCAAGGATGACAAGATAAGGTGGGTTCAAGACAGCAAGCATTGAGCATGTACGGGCCAGTGTCCCAAGCTTGCGCTGTGGCAAGAAAGATAGAAAGTACAGGCACATCTAGACCAGCGGCAAGGTGCATAGTTCCGGTATCATTGGTGATAAGCAACTGACACTCTTTGAGTACGGCGGCTAGATGGGGGATGTCTGTTTTGCCTATAACATTTATGGCAGGGTGGCTTAAAGAAAGCTCTTGGGCAGAGGTGGGGTGTGTAAGGCTTTCGTAGCTTTCACCTAAATGTTTTTCGGCAGGGCTGCCTAAGAGTACGGGGCACAGTTTTCTTTCTTGCCATAACTTGGCGCCTACATGGGTAAAATATTCCACAGGCCATTGACGTCTGGCTTCACTGGCGCCTAGCTGAAATGCCACAAAACCTTGGCATTGCGGCGGCATTTGTTCGTGTAAGAGCTGTTGCGCTGTTTTTTGCAAGCTTTGTGAGGGTGTTTGCAAACCGCGCAATGGGGGCAAGTCTGTCACTTTTGCCACCGAACGGAACATGTCTACAATATTAAAGGGGCAGTTGAGGCGTTCGGCGCTGGCACCTTGTAAAAAAGTAGCCCACATATCCCCGCTGATACCAAATCCGTGTTCGTCTACTCCAAAGCCCAGCATGGGGATTTCATTGTCTTGAGCCAAAGGAGAAGTGAGAACGGCGTCTTGAGCAATACGTCGCGCCAAAAGACGCGCGCTGAGTGTTGCTGTGGTGTTGATGACCATATCTACAGGGAAGGCGTTTTTTATATGGTCTAAAAGTTCTTCTATATGCGTAAGAGCTGTGTGCCATTGGCTGTCTATACCGCGTAAAAGTGCCGCACCAGGTAGGGGCGCCACGTAGCTTACTCCGCTGAGAAGTACAGTGGCGGGGGCAAAATTGTCCAAACACACAAGCCCCACTGTGTGCCCTTGTGCCTTGAGTCCTAATATAAGGGGTTGCATTTGTAAAAGATCGCCAAAGCGGGTGAGATTTATGATCAATGTATTCATGGGCGACCTTATATGTTTCAATGAGTGGGGATAAAAAGTCTTACACAAATAGGCTCAAGCTTTGTACGTCGCATGAGGGAATACAACACACAAAACTTGAGCGTAAAATTATGCAAGACTGCTTGTATCTTTAGCCAGCATGGCAAGAGCCAAATCTTTTTCTCTGTGCATTCTGTTGCGTGCAGATTGCTGAATAGCTGGTGTGGACGCGCCGAATTGTTCACTACGGATGGCGTAAATATTACCTATAAGGCGTTCGCTGAATTTCGTATCGTTCATTTCACCTGATTGCGCGGCGGCATTGCTGAAGATGCGTGCTGCTCCTGTGGGACCATGTTGTACAGCGGTGCTAAAGAGCACTTCTTGCATGGCAGGGGAGAAGCTGTCGCCGTCGAGGCTTGAGCGCTGGCGTAAAGCGTTGACAGCGGGTTTATAATGGCTGTCATAAATGAACTTTTCTTGTAGGGCTTCAAAGCGGTCAGGTTCTTCTGAAGCTATTTGACGCCATACATTGGGCATAGTTCCGTGACGGCTTCCTGTATTGGAAGGGCCTGCGGCGCGCAATTTTTCTGCCAAGTCAGGCGCGTTTTTATCAAGGAAATTCAAGAAATTATCCATGCTTCCCACGCGTGAGGCAATTTGATATTTCCCGTAGGATGTGCCGCCAACTCTGTCATAGCCTATGGCAGAGATACCTTGAGAACCCGATTCAAATTGCTGAGAAAGCTTGCCAATACCCGTATTTTCCATGCTTAAAGGTTTGACTTGCGCTCCCAAGGTGATCTGTTTGGGCGCGCTTTGTCCTATGCGTGTATGCTGCATAGCAAGGGCTTGGGCTTTGATGGAATCAGCCATAGGCGTCACGGGGGCGTTGAGCTGAAAGCTTCCCATGGCGGAGCGCAGATTACGCATGGTAACATCATTGCGCGCCACATCTAGTAAGCTGTCATTTTTGCCTACATTCTGGCTAATATTTTCAAGAGCTTGCATTTTTTCTCTGTCTTCATTGGCTCTTTGCATGCGTAGGGTGCTGTCAGAGCTTTGTTGTGCCCCCTGCTGTAGCCCCTGTTGTACCTTAGGTGCTTCATGGGCTTTTCCTTGTATTCCTTGCTGTTCTGCCATGACATCGGCAAAAGGGGATGTGCTACCAGCACCCTGTTGAGCAAGGGTGTTTCCATGAGGGCTTTGCCCTGACTGTGCGCCGTTTTTTTGTAAGGGACGACGAAACTGGTTGCTTTCGCCAGTAAAGCCAGCATTGGAGGATGGAATAGTAGACATGATAAACTCCTTGGAAAACAGTGCGACATAAAGGCGCCAAATATACGTAAATATACTTTGGATGAGCAAAAGTAGTGCCAAATAAAGTATATTAGGGGTTTATCTTGTTTTTGGTCAGAAATGTGACATACTGAAAGATGTGAGCTTGGGAGGTATTTTGATTTTTTAGGGAGAGTTTGTAGTATGTACGATACGTAAAAAGCATGGAAAGCCTTATGACAATTCATGCTTTTTGTATCTTTTAAAAATGTGCTTAGGTTACTTATTGGGTAAAGCCCACTCATTGACTGTTGCGTACAGTATTTCTGGAGAAATAGGCTTGGTAATGTGTTCATTCATACCGTGATGTAAGCTTATTTCTCTGTCTCCCTTCATGGCGTGGGCAGACATGGCAATGACGGGCATATGCACGAGGCGAACATCATTACGGATTTTTGACACGGTGGTGAGCCCGTCCATAATGGGCATTTGAATATCCATCAATATGATATTGTAGGTGTTTTTTTCTAGTAAGTCTAAGGCCTCTTGCCCATTGTTGGCAATATCTACACTGTGCCCCGCATTTTTCAAGAGTTCTTCGGCTATAAGCTGATTGATTTCATTATCTTCCACTAAAAGAATATGGAAGCAATTTTGTTTGTCTTTAGCCTCGGTTAACGTTTCTGCAGGCTTTGCGCTAGCTTCTTCTTGAGAGGGCTTTGCTGCTTCAGCTTGTGCGCAATTGTTCTCTTCTGTGTGGCTAGCGTTGCTTTCAGCATGTACATGAATATCGTATGTGGGTAACAGTTGCGCGTCTTGTGAGGCGTGCTCAAAAATGGCAGTGAAGGAGAATGTAGAACCTTGACCTTCTTCACTTTCTACCCATAAATCACCGCCCATAAGGTTGGCAATGCGTCTGGCGATAACAAGCCCTAAACCTGTACCGCCGTATTTACGTGTCACAGAGGTATCTGCTTGCATAAAGGCAGAGAACAGGCGTGAGCGTTGTTCGTCGTTCATGCCGATGCCGCTGTCTTTGACGCAGAACAGACAATGCAACTTTCCAGGTTCTTTTTCTTCTCCAGTCATGCTGATGGTGATGCCGCCTGTATCGGTAAATTTGATGGAATTGCCGATAAGGTTGAAGAATATTTGTTTAATACGTAAGGGATCGCCCAAAAGTACTTGTTTGATGCATGTATCGTACTTAAAGGTCATGGCTAGATTTTTGTTATTGGCTTGTGGCTCAAAAAGAATTTTCAATTCACTGGCTATATCTTCCAAGGCAAAGGGAATGCTTTCTATTTCAAGCTTGCCAGCGTCGA
This sequence comes from uncultured Desulfovibrionaceae bacterium, assembly GCA_964369335.1. Classification (GTDB taxonomy): domain Bacteria; phylum Desulfobacterota; class Desulfovibrionia; order Desulfovibrionales; family Desulfovibrionaceae; genus CAYJAD01. Next base: position 6,837 of record CAYJFR010000048.1, read on the forward strand.
TTTTTGAGAAATCAAGAATATCGTTGATGATACGCAAGAGGTTCTCAGCAGAGAAAATGGTCTTGGTGACATAGTCCTTTTGCATATCTTCAAGAGTAGTATTAGATAAAAGGTGCAATAGACCCAAGACGCCGTTGAGCGGCGTGCGGATTTCGTGGCTCATATTGGCCAAAAATTCGCTCTTAGCTCGAGCGCTTTGTACAGCAACGTCACGGGCGGAGCGTAAATCTTGCTCAACGGCATGAATTTCTGCTAGCATGGATTTGAATTCGCGCAAGTCGCGCACATAACCAATGACCACGTCTTCGCCGCCAAGGTTGGAGCGTTTGAGCATAATATCCACAGGAATAATATTGCCTTGTAAATCATTGGTCATAGCTTCAATGCAGCTGTGCCCTAGAGAGAAAGCTTCTTGAATTTTCTCAATGGCGAGAGGAATGGATTCGGCGCCGTTGGGTTGTTTTTCTGGCAATACCGAATAACGGTTAGCCAAATATTCTTTTTGATTTTTAAAGCCGTACAAGCGAACGATGGCTTTATTGCAATCTACCAAATTCAAGTCTTTATCCCACACATTGATACCGAGGGGGCTTAAGTCTAAAATGGATTGCGTTCTTATTTCACTTTCTTGGATTTTTCGAATAAATTCTGTGATTTCACGCAGGTCACGTACATAACCAACCACCATAGGCTCATTGTGTAGTACCATGCGAACCATAGTAACTTCTATGGGAATGGGACTGCCGTCTAAATGACGTACCACCATTTCAAAGCGCAGCATACCTTGAGAGAAAGCGCGGAGAATTTTTTCTGTGACAAATTCCACCGAAGGCGTGCCGTCGGGTTGCTTTTCAGGCAAGGAAAGGGCTTGAATGCCGTCCAGCTCACTTTTGTCTTGATAGCCATATAAGCGTAAATATTCTTGATTCACATCGCGAACTTGGAGTTTTCCGTCCCAAATCTTAATGGCCATGGGAGCGGCGTCAAGAATGGATTGTACACGCTCTTCATTCTCTTTCATTTGCTCTAAGGCACGCAAGACTTCACGTAAATCACGCATATAGCCAATAACGATTTCTTCATCGCGTACAGTCATGCGAATAAGCGTCACTTCTACAGGTAAAGAAGCGCCTGTTTTTGTTTGGCAATACAGTTGCGGAATATGATATTGTCCTTTTTCAAAAGCTGTATCAATGGCGATGCGCATGACGTTTTCTGTCTGTGCGCCGTCGGGTTGATGTTTTGGGGCAAGCCTAGGAAGACACTCAATAAACTCATTCTTATCATTGCAGCCAAAAAGGTACAAAGATTCTAGGTTAGTATCAATGACTTCATGCTTGGTATTCCAGAGATGAATGGCCATGGGGGTAGAGTCCAAAATATTTTGGATACGCTCTTCATGGGCTTTCATGGCGTCAAGTACTTGGAGTATTTCGCGTAAGTCGCGCAAGTAGGTGATAACCATAACCTCATCGCGAATAACCACGCGTATGGTGGTCACTTCCACAGGCAAAGCAATACCTTCGCGAGTTTGGCAATAAAATTTAGGTATATGATGATAGCCTGTTTCAAAGGCGATGTTTAAGGTTTCTTGTATAATTTCTGAGGAAAGGGCGCCGTCAGGTTGATGCAGAGGAATAACTTCGTCAAAACAGTTGAATAGTTCTTGTTTATCTTCAAAATTATAAATATTCAAAGATTTGAGGTTAGAATCTTTCAAAGTGAAATTTTTATCCCAAAGCAGAACAGCCATGGGGGTAGCGTCTAAGATGGCGCGCGTGCGCTCTTCCATGTGGATAATATTTTTTAGGCTTTCTGTCACAATGGAATTGTCTTGTGTGAAGCCGAAAACCACCGGATCACCGTGAAAATCAACACAGCAAAGGGTTTCTTCGGTGGGGAATATCCTTCCCGTGGAATCTTGGCTCAACCATTGAAACTTATATATACCGTCTGTAAAGGCTTTGTCTAAGTACTCGGAAACAAGCTCTTCTGAGCGCCCATCCACTTGATATTCAGGTGAGAACTTCATGAAATCTTGTTTATAAACATCTTTGCTTTCTACATTATACATATTTTGCACATAGGCACTACAGTCTATGAGTTGGTGGTCTTTTGACCACATGGTCATGGCTATAGGCAGTGAGTCGAGAATGCTTGAGAGAAAAGCTTGAGAGCGGCGCGTTGCATTTTCACAATTGGTGCAAGGCTTTTCGTGATGTATATACAGAAAAAAGGAATTATCGTTATCTAAAGATACAGGAACAACAGTTATTTTTGTAAGAATATTTTTGTCTTGTGCTGTATGTATTGTCCATGCACTTTGGAATGTTCCTTGCGCATAGGCGTGTTCTAGAGCGTTTTGTAAACTTGTTTTTGTGCAAAGCCCGTTGGCTTGAGATGAGGGCATAATATCAAGAATATCTAGGGCTTTGTCGGTGCTGCTTTCTACACCCAAAAAGGCGGTAAGCGCCTCATTATACCCAAGAATGCATAAATCTTTACTCACGCAGAGAACAGGAAAAGGCAGCGTTTCCATGATCCGTGCTGTATCTGAGTTTGAAAAAGTAAAGCGAGAACAACTGGATACCATAAAACCTCCGCGAGTATGCGCATATGTATGGAATAATTGTAACTTTGTAGATACTTACTGTGTTAGAATAAGATAGTATGAGATGTATGCTAGTGTGCTAGGGAAATCTAAGGGGAAAAATTAAAGAATAAGCATAAAGCATACATAAAAAATACTCTGTGTAATTGTTTTTAAAATGAGAATATCAAGTATATGCGTCTACACGGGAAATGTACACATTATCTCAAAGAAAGTAAATCGACAAAGTGCGGAAAAAGTTTACCTCTTTCCGCACTTTTTGTTGAGTAGTGGACGTTATTGCTTAATAAGCGTGATCGTCTTCTAAATCTTCGGCAGTGATTTTGCCAGAGAAGATGGTGTAGATCCATGCTTGGTAAGCCAATACGATGGGTACACAAACAAGGGCAACGCCAAGCATAATTTGTAAGGTTAAGGTGCTTGAAGCCGAATTAAAGGCCGTGACGCTCCATTCGGGGTTCATGCTTGAGATAATGATGCCAGGGAACATACCAAGAACACCGAAGAAAGTGACGCCCAAAATAAAGACGCCGCTGCAAGCCCATGCCCAAAGTAATTTGCCTTGTGTGAACATACGGCGCACGCCTATAAGTCCTGCCAGAGCTATAATAGGCACTAAGAAAAGCGCTGGGTTGGCAAGGTAATTGTTGAAAAGGTTAGTGTATATGGCGGTGAGAATAAGGAATGCCACCAAGAGTACCAATACAACAGGCCAGAGGAAAATAACCGTGCCTAAGGCGCGTGTGTGTAAATCGTCCTCAGATTTAATGGCAAGCCATAGAGCGCCGTGCATGCTGAACATAGCAAGGAAGAACACGCCGCCAGCAATACCATAAGGATTGAGCAGCATGAGCAAGTTGCCATGATATACGCCTTTGTCGTCTACGGGAATGCCCATAAACAAGTTGGCAAAAGCAACACCAAATAAAATGGCGGGGATAAGGTTAGAAATAAAATGCACTTTATCCCAGAAACATGTCCAATAAGGAATGTCTTCTTTATTACGGAACTCAAAGGAAACCGCGCGGAAAATAAGCGCAAAAAGGATAATTAAAAGCGGGGCGTACAATGCGCTGAACATAACAGCATAAGCCTTGGGGAAGGCTGCAAAGGTTACGCCACCAGCTGTAATAAGCCACACTTCATTGCCGTCCCAAAAAGGGCCTGCGGCATTGAGTATGACGCGTTTTTCGTGTTCTGTTTTGCCAAGGAAAGGTAACAATGTACCTAAACCTAGGTCAAAACCGTCAAGAATAAAGTAAACAGCCCACAAAAGACCCCAGAGTACAAACCATGTCGTTTCTAGCATATTTCCCTCCTAGGCTTTAGCAGGTTTCGGGCCTTTACAGGCGTATTTACGGAGTAAGTAAATATCAATAAGTCCAAGCATAGAGTACACCACAATAAAGGCTACCAAAGATATGGCTACATTGCTGCCTGGCACAGGGGACACGGCATCGGAGGTGCGCATAAGTCCATACACAATCCACGGTTGACGTCCTACTTCTGCCACAGCCCAGCCGAGCATAATGGCAATATAAGGAAGAGGTATGCACCAGACCAAGGCTCTCATGAGTAGAGGATGCATATTTTCAGCTTTTTTGCGCTGCATGAATGCCCAAATGGAAAGCAAGACAAACAGACCACCCAAGGCGACCATAGTTCTAAAAGAAAGGAAGGTCACTAAAAGCGGCGGACGGTCTTCTTTAGGGAAGGCGCTCAAACCTTTGACTTCAGCGTCAGCACTGCCGAAAGAAAGCCAAGAGGTTAAGCCAGGAATGCTGAGAAATTCCACAGCGTTCTTTTCTTGTTCTTCATCAGGCCAAGCAAAAACGTGCATGGGAGCATTGGGACCAGATTCCCATAAAGATTCCATGGCGGCAAGCTTGGCAGGTTGGTATTTACCTACCATCTGCCCTTGATGGTGACCAGCTATACCCACTAGTAAAGCCATGATTAGGGTAAAGGGAGCCGCCATGCGGAAAGAGCGGCTGAAGAATTCTACATTGCTTTTGCGCAGTAAATGCCATGCAGAAACGCCCAAAATAAAGAAACCACCGAGCATCCATGTAGATACGATGGTGTGGAAATACTGCCCTATGGCGTAGGGGTTGCTGATAACGGTGTAAAAATTTTCTAATTCGGCGCGTCCGTTACGCAGTACATAGCCTACAGGATTTTGCATCCAGCCATTGGCAATAATAATCCAAAATGCGGAAATATTACCAGCAATAGCCACCATATAGATGGAGAAAAGGTGCACTTTTTTGCTCACTTTTTTCCATCCGAAAATCCAAACGGCTAAGAAGCTGGACTCAAGGAAGAAGGCCACAGTGGCTTCTACAGCAAGCAGGGAACCAAAAATATCGCCTACATATTCTGAATAGCGCGACCAGTTGGTTCCGAATTGGAATTCGAGGGTGATACCTGTCACAACACCCAAGGTAAAGTTAATGACAAAGAGTTTTCCCCAAAATTGGGTTTGACGTTTCCAAAACTCATCGCCAGTGCGCACATAGCGAGTTTCCATCCAAGCAAGAAAGACGGAAAGGCCAAGCGTAAGCGGCACAAAAACAAAGTGGAAAAAGACGGCTACAGCAAATTGCAACCGTGATAACAAGACTACATCCATGCGTCCTCCAATATGTTATAATAACGCTGAAACAGTAAAGATTAACTCTTATTAAGAGTTGTTCCTATTAGTACGCTTTTAACTACATGAAGACAAGCTTTTTTGTTGACGAATAAAAAAAGACTTACTAGATTCGCCCTGCATTCATAGAGATGCATTTGGCGTGGCGCTGTCTTAAAGACAGGGTAAAATAACAGCACCTATGCTCATATATTCTGTGTGAAATTAGGTAAAAAATCAAGTACAATTTTAAGAAAGGGGTTTTTTGTGTCTACAGAAGTGAACAAGCTTTCAAATCCGGCTCCCATTGGTCTGGCTGCCTTTGGCATGACAACTATTTTGCTCAATATCCATAACGCGGGCTTTTTTCCGTTGGATGTTATGATTATGGGCATGGGTATTTTTTATGGCGGTATCGCGCAAATTATTGCGGGCTGTATGGAGTTTCGCCGTGGTAATACCTTTGGAAGCACGGCTTTTGTTTCTTACGGATCTTTCTGGCTTACATTAGTCTTTTTGTGGACAGCAAAAGAAGTGGGTTTACCTGCGGCAACGCCTTTTGCTATGGGCTGTTATCTTGGTATGTGGGGGCTGTTCACAGGTCTCATGACCATTGGGACACTCAAGGGCGCCCTCATTGGCAAGCTTGTGTTCTCTTCCTTAACTTTGCTTTTTGCTTTACTTGCCGCCGCTAACTTCACCGCCGCCGACGCCGCTTTAAGCCATACCATTCATACCATTGCTGGTTATGTGGGTATTGTGTGCGGAAGCTTTGCTTTGTATGAAGCTGCTGCTTTAGTTATCAATGATAAGCACGGTAAAACGGTGCTTCCGTTATAGTCTTTTTTTAGTTTCTTGGGGGAGAGAAAAACCTTTTTTGAAAAAAAGGTTCTTTC
>CAYJFR010000049.1:0-12967 GCA_964369335.1 uncultured Desulfovibrionaceae bacterium
CCTTCTAAGCTCTTGGTCGGGAGTTCGAATCTTCCTGGGCGCGCCATATATTTTGAGGTCTTACGGTGAAAAACTGTAAGTCCTTTTTTTGTTGAAAAAAATGTCTAAACAAAACATATAGTTGTGTCTGCTTTATGTGTGTTTTCTCTTTTTCGCTTCACTGTATAAAATAATAAAACTCCATAGCTTATTAAAGGTACAATTTCGTCATGCCCATTAAATCTTTTCACGTATGTATACTTTCTGCTTTAAGTATAATTATATGCTTTATCTTCGGTTCTGCGGTATATTCCTTTATGGTTTTACTGCTTTTGCTGTCCATAACACTTTTCTTTCTTTCTCTTTCTTTGGCGGTGAAAAATCTATGGATAAAAAATATCTGTGTTGGATTTTTTTCTTTAGCTCTGCCTTTGGCGGTGTTTGAAGGTTATTTTTTCCTCACCTATGAAACGCCTATTGTCACGGTCAAAGTGCCTTCTGATACAGCCGTACCTGCCCATATTTACGAAAAGCTAAATCCTAATGACTCTTACACGCGCGTAAGTTCCAAACGCACCCTTTCTGCCACGGGGGAGGTGTTTTTTGATACTATATTCACATCTGACAGCTTAGGAAGACGAGTGACTCCTTATGCGCCGCATGCGAAAACGGCGGTGGTCTTGCTGGGCTGTTCTTTTACTTTTAGTGACGGTTTGAAAGATGAAGAGGCTTTTGCTTATAATCTGGGACTAACTTTAGGAAAAGATTATCAAGTTTTTAATTTTGGAAAAAATGGTTATGGGCCGCATCGTATTTTACGAGAGCTTGAACAAGGCCTGCCAGGCTTAGAGGGATATTCTCAAATACTCTTTTACTATTTTGCCATAGAAGATCATTTAAGACGTATTTCAGGTGCTGCCGCATGGGATAATAACGGGCCTCTTTATGATGTGCGTGACGGTAAGGCTGTTCTTGTAGGTTCTTTTTTGGATATAAATCCTTTTTATAAAAACACAAATGCATATTTTTGGGTAAAAAGAAGTTATCTGTACAAAAAAATACAGCCTCGATTACAAGACTTAATTAACAAATCCTTGCCTCGTAATACGCAAGAGAAAAAGTTGGAATTGCAAGGGGCTATTATGACAAGTATGAATGATATTATTAAGGAAAAATATCCGCAGAGTTCTTTCTCGGTGTTGCTATGGCCACCAAAGACTGCTTCATTGTTCAACTCTTTTCTTTCTCATATTCCCCATTATGATATGGAAAAATGGTTTCCCGACTATGACAAAATGCCAGAGAAATATGTTATCAAGGCTCCTTACGAGTTGCACCCTTCTGTTTATGCCAATGACTTTGTGGCTAAGGAAATGGAAAAAATAGTGCTTCAAGACGCAAATAAATTTCAGTAGTACGTAACTGTAGTATTAATTTTGCTTGTAAAAAAAGCTATCTCATGACCATTATGAGATAGCTTTTTTTTTAATCTAAGACGTACAAAGAGCGCCAGTCTTGGTCATCTGCCAAAAACTTTTGTTCTTCTTTACAAAGCAGCATATCACCTAGCACAAGATAGTCCATTTCTGTACGCATAAAGCATAAATAGGCATCTTGCGGTGTGCATACAATGGGCTCACCGCGCACGTTAAAGCTGGTATTTACAACCATAGGACAGTTGTGGCGTTCTTTAAAAGCATTAATAAGTTGCCAATAACGAGGATTTGTTTCTTTACTTACCGACTGGATCCGCGCCGACAAGTCCACATGTGTAATGGCTGGCATATCAGAACGTTGCCAATATAAACGTTCCCATAAAGGCAAAGATGTGTAATTTTCTGGCAGTTCACGGCAATATGTTTTTGCCACAGGCGCCACCACTAACATATAGGGTGATTGTTCTTTTAAGGCGAAATACTCTTGCGTATATTCTTCCAAGACAGATGGAGCAAAAGGTCTAAAACCTTCGCGATACTTAATTTTTAAATTAAGCTTTTTCTGCATTTCTGGATTGCGAGGGTCGCCCAAAATGGAACGCCCACCAAGAGCACGTGGGCCGTACTCCATACGCCCTTGAAACCATCCTACAACCTTACCGTCATTGAGCAAGTCTGCCACAGTGTCGCAAAGATCTTGAAAGTTTTCATAGGAAGTGCCTGTAGCGTGAAATTTCTTACACATGCGTGCAATCTGCCCAGCGTCAAAGCTAGGCCCAAGATAGGAGCCACGCATGGAATCTCTGCTACTTGCTGGTGTTCTAGGTTGCTCTAGACCAATGTGCCACAAAGCCAATGCTGCCCCTAGCGCTCCACCAGCGTCGCCGGAAGCAGGCTGAATCCAAACCTTATCGAAAATTTTTTCTTCTAAAAGCTTACCATTAGCTACACAATTTAAGGCAACACCACCGGCTAAGCATAAGTTTTTGCTTCCGCTTATTTGGCGTGCGGCGCGAGCCAAACGTAAAACAATGTCTTCCGTGACTTTTTGAATAGCCAGAGCTAAATCCATATATTCTTGCTCTAGTTCTTCAGACTCCGCCGTGCGAGGCGCTAGACCAAAAAGCTTTTGCCAGCGAGAAGCATTATACATGCGCACATCGGTGGCATAAGAAAAATAGTCCATATTCAAAACATATGAACCATCTTCGCGAATATCAATAAGATTTTCACGGATTTTTTGCTCATATTCTTGCGTACGTGTACTATGTGGGTCGCCATAGGGAGCAAGCCCCATGAGTTTATACTCACCGCTATTGACTTTAAAACCGCAATAGGCAGTAAAGGCAGAATATAATAATCCCAAAGAATGCGGAAAATGGATTTCACGCAAGGTGGAAATATCTTTGCCTACCCCTTTGCTGATGGATGTAGTCACCCATTCTCCCACGCCATCTACAGTTAAAATGGCTGCATCTTCAAAAGGGGAAGGATAAAAAGCCGAAGCTGCATGAGACAAGTGATGCTCAGGAAAGTACAGCTGTGGCAATTTTTCACTTTCTGCTAAAAAAGGTGCAAAACCACGCTCTAACATGGTGCGCATAAAGAGCTTTTCTTTTATCCACACGGGCATGGACAACAAAAAACTCTTTAAGCCTTTGGGGGCAAAAGCATGATAGGTTTCCAGCAATCTTTCAAATTCTAAAAAAGGCTTATCATAAAAAGCTATGCCACTTACCTGAGAAAGATTGATTCCGGCTTCCTCTAAAACATAGGTGATAGCCTTTTCTGGAAAATCAGGATCATGCTTTTTACGGGTAAAACGTTCTTCATGGGCAGCAGCAACAATGACACCATTGCAGAGTAAAGCTGCCGCGCTGTCGTGGTAATACGCTGAGATACCTAATATATAAGTGGAATTTTGAGACATGGTACTCTCTAAAATAACGTGTAGATAAAAGGTGCCACAGCAGAACCGCTAGTAAACACCACAAGAGCGCCAATAAGTAATAAAGACACTATAAGAGGTAAGAGCCAAAACTTTTTACGGGCCTTTAAAAATCCCCAGACATCAGAAAGAAAATGCATAATAACCTCAATTAGTAAGGATGTGTAATATCATCATTGGTAAAAGTATGTTCTCGCACTATAAAGGCAGAATTTTTTCCATCGTTATAAGCTTTCTTTTGCATGGTGTCTTTAGAAAGTATACGACGTACTAAAGACACAGGCATGAGGATAAGCATATAAATAACACTTAATAGGACCTTAGACATGAAGGTTCCAAGCACATGAGAAAAGCCAAACCATATTTTGGCAGGGTAGGTCATGGCTGAAGGCCAAATCATGGCCAAGAGCACAAGCCCCATACAGCCATAAATCCACCATATGTTTTCCGTAAAAAACCAAACAAGTAAAGCGATAAACGCAAAGGCTAAAGCCGTATCTCGGCATTGGATGGGTGTAATTTTAGAATTAAGCATAATTCCTCAGTGTTGAGACCTCACAATACATTATGTAAGGTCTTATCAGGCTATAGAATGTAATCAAGAAGCTAAAGCAAAAAGAATAAAACATTCAAAGCGGTAAGAATAAATCATAGAAAAAAATACCAATGTGCGCCTTATGTATCCGATGTTTTTATTTGCGTCAAGTGGCTGTATGCTTTCGTGAATAGAAGTACAAAATAATCGCACCTTAAGAATATTTTTCTAAGAGTTTTACATCAGCAGAATCTTCATTCGTCATTTATTTAAATTGAAGGCTACGACTAACTCTAAATGCTTTTTTGAAGAAACAATCTTCATACCCCTTATATATTGGAACAAGCTTGTGTGGTGGGGTATTTTTTGAATTATTCGCGTGAGGGAAAGAATTTGTAAGTTTTTATGTCCCATAATTATTTATTATGTAAACTTTATTTTCGTTTTAATACAAAAAAATATTTTCAAAAAAACAAAGATTTATCAAATAAAATCAGCTTTTTTGCACAGAGTAGCCCATGACATCCAAAAGCTCTCTAGCATAGTCAAGTCCTCGATCAATATTAGGAAGAACATGACCTTCCCCAAGGCTGGCAATAACGCCAGAGCGTTGCAGAGCGTGATGTATTTTATCATCATTGGTAATTAAAATAAGAGGGACTCCTTTAGAGCGGCAGTGTTCTGCAAAATGTTCTAAAGCCTGCGCTCCAGATGCGTCTATCCAAAACACACGCGCAAGATTGAGCATTAAAATCTTTGTGTCATCGTTTTCCTGTGAAAGAAGAAGTTTTTCTAATGCTTGTACCGCGCCAAAAAACAATGTGCCTTCCACAAAGTAGACTTTCACATGCGCGCATTCCAAACACCATTCACAGGAAGTCGTGTGTAAATCTTTTTTAGAGATAGGCTTTAAACGTGGATGCGCCGCTTGGTAGATAAGCAACATAAGAGAGAGAAAGACGCCGATAAAAATAGCTTTTTCCAAGTCAAGAGTCAGTGTTGCGAGAATAGTTGCTATGAGCACAATACGATCACTATAGGTCATGGTATAGCATAAGCGCAGATTATTGCGATCAATCATATCCCAAGCAATAATAAAGAGCATACCCGCTAAGGCAGCCATGGGAATACTTTCTGCCAATGGAGCACAAAATAAAATAGCAGGCAGGGTGAATAAACCAGAAAATACCGAAGCAAAGCGTGTTTTACCGCCAGAAGTGAAATTGACCACGCTACGAGTAAAAGAGCCACAGCCCGGCATGCCAGAAGTGAAGCCTGCTGTAATATTACCAAGTCCTTGCCCAATAAGTTCTTGATTGCCGTCAAAGGGTTCGCGGCGTAAAGCCGTAAGGTTTTTACCTACTGCTAAAGATTCCACAGTGCCAAGTATAGCAATGGCTATGGCAGGGTAAAAAAGATCACGAATGACATTTAAATTAATATGCATGGGTAAGGAGAGTGGGGGGAATGTGGCGGGAATTTGCCCCACAAATAGAACACCCTTGCTTTTCAAATCCAGACTATACGCCACAATGCCCACAATAATAATAGATACTAAGTACGCAGGAATACGCGATGAAATACGCCTGCATATAATCATTAAAAGCACTGTGAGCATGCCAACGCCCATAGTCCACGGGTTTACATTATGCCAATTATTATAAATAGCTATTAAATCTTGAAAAAAATACGAGCGTTCTCCAATGTCAAAACCAAAAAAATTAGGAATTTGTCCCGACGCAATAAGTATGGCAGCTCCAGCTGAAAAACCCACCATAACAGATAGGGAAATAAAATTTGCCAATTCCCCAAAGCGCATTATACCCATAACAAGCTGCATAACGCCCACCATAATAGTTATTCCAAAAACATAGGGCATAAGTTCCACAGGCGAAAGGGTAGAGAGACGTATACCGTCCACGGTGGCGTTGGCAATGGTAAAGAAGAGCAACATAGCAATAGCATTGGTGGGACCAGCAGAAGAAAAGCGCGAAGAGCCCCACAAACTCGCCACCATAACAGTAAATGTAGCGGCAAAAAGCCCGTGTTTTGGGTCAATACCTGCAATAACAGCGTAGGCCATCACTTGCGGAATAGCCACAGGCGCCACTGAAAGACCGGCAATAATATCTGCTCTTACTGTGGAAAAATTCAGACTTTGCAAATCTGGCAAAAAAGGAAACACACGATTACGTAAATTTTTCTTGAAAAGCCTTAAGGATGCAGATTTTTTCATGTTTCCCCCACAGTATGAATGCAGTATATGTATAAAAAAACTTGTGATTTTATTAACGTATATGCCGTTTTTCATATGCGGTCAAGTGGGGAACTGTATATAGTAGGGAAGTATGAGAGGTGCTTTTAAGAAGATATTAAAAAGGAGAGAAGTCTTTTCAGACAATCTCTCCTTTTTAATAGCAGTGTTTTTCGAGTCTGTTATTCTGTGGTACGTGTTACTTCAATAACAGCTTGAATTTGATTAATTTGATCAATAAGTTGATACAGCTGTTCAGCATGACATACTTCTACAACCGTATCTATTTCTGTTTTACCATCTACCAAGTCCACAGAAGTCAGTTCTGAAATGTTTACACAGTCTTGTGCAAATATCATAGTGACTTTTGCCAATAAGCCCTTTTCTGTACGTGCCAAAACATGTATACGGGCTTGATACGGTTGATTCTTTTCTTCTTCACCGTCCCAATGCACAGAAATAATACGCTCTAATTCCATATTTGCCACGTTGGGGCAATCGGTACGGTGCACACTGGTGCCAAAGCCTTGGCTAATATAGCCAAGAATAGTATCACCGGGCACAGGATTACAACATTTAGCATAGCGCACAAGGACGCCGTCCCCACCAGCAATACTCACACCTTCAGGCTTTTTGTTTTTGGGAGCTTTATCTTTTTCCTTATGTTGATGTGTCTCAGGCCCTACAGCGTCAGGATGCAAAACCGCATACAGTTTATTCAACACTTTACGCGGTGTGTGTGTGGCATAACCGATGCTGGCAAAAAGCTCGTCGGTGCTTTCAAAGTTCATGTCTGAGGCAACAATGGTCAAATGCCCATCTTTCAAGGCTTTTGCCACATTAAGACTAAGCTTACGCCCTTCTTTTTCCAGCATTTCTTTACCGAGGGATAAAGCTCGTGCGCGCTCTTCGGTGCGTAAATAATGTTGAATACGACTGCGTGCTTTAGCAGTTTTGACAAGCTTCAGCCAATCGCGGTTGGGGTGGCGTGAATTATCAGTGATAATTTCTACTATATCGCCATTTTTTAAATGTGTCCCCATAGGCACAAGCTTACCGTTAACCTTAGAACCGGCACAGTGATGCCCTACCTTAGTATGGATATGAAAAGCAAAGTCCAGTGGGGTAGCGCCTTCGGGAAGTTCTTTCACTTCGCCGCGCGGCGTATACACAAAAACTTCATCTTTAAACAAATCCAAGCGTAAAGAATGCATAAATTCTTTGGAATCAGATTCGTCACGCTGTCTTTCAAAAATTTCTCTCAACCACGTGAATTGTTCTAGATCTTTAGGATTGACTTTTTTCTTTTCTTTATACAGCCAGTGCGAAGCTACACCGTGTTCTGCTTGTCGGTGCATTTCTTCTGTACGGATTTGTATTTCAATGCGCTCGCCCTCAGGGCCAATGACTGTGGTGTGTAAACTCTGATAGCCATTGTTTTTGGGCATGGAAATATAATCTTTAAAACGCCCATGCACAGGCCGCCATTTGGAGTGAACCAAACCAAGTACGGCATAACAGTCACGTACATCATTAACGAGAACACGAAAAGCCATAATGTCGTGCATTTCGTCCAAAGTGACAGAAAGCTGTTGCATTTTTTTATGAATGCTGAACTTGTGCTTTATGCGACCATAAATATTAGCTTTAATGTTGTTTTCACCAACCAAGTCTTCAAGATTGCGCACAACTTTATCAATGATTTTACGCTCTACTACTTGATTGTCTTCAAGCCATGCGGTGATCTGATTATACACATCAGGACGCAAATACTTAAAGCTCAAATCTTCAAGTATTTGTTTAACTCTGTGCAAACCCAAGCGGTTGGCAAGAGGAGCATAAATATCCATAGTTTCTTGAGCAATACGACGCTGTTTATGGGCTTTTTGAAAGTCCAAAGTACGCATATTGTGAATACGATCCGCAAGTTTTACCATAAGAACACGAATATCGTGACTCATGGCTAAAATCATTTTACGGATATTTTCTGCCTGCGCGTCTTCTTTGGAGTCAAAAGGAATCAAGCTGATTTTGGTAACGCCGTCCACAATATCTGCTACATCTTCACCGAAAAGCTCGTCGAGTTCTTCAATGGTAGCCTTGGTATCTTCTACAGTATCGTGTAAAAGCCCCGCCACAATGGTAGCTTCATCAAAACCTAATTCTGCCAAGGTATGCGCTACAGCAAGGGGATGTGATAAATACGGCTCTCCCGAAAGACGTGTTTGTCCGGCATGCGCCGTAGCCGCATAGACATAGGCTTTTTGAATAAGTTCAAGGTTTGCTTCTGGATTTTGAGAAGCAGCGCTGTCGAGAATTTCCTGAATACGAATCATATACTACCTTATAAAGTGACGATTACTGCGTTATTTGGTGTCTCTGTTCATTTTTTGGAATCCACCATTTATCAAAATTATACATAATGCCGGCAAGAGTTGCTTTTATCCCATGAAAGCGAGATTGCACCATAGGCAGAGCATAGGGTACAAAAAGAAAGCAATAGGGTTGTTCTTCGTGAAAAATTTCTTGTATTTGCGCGTAAATAGCCGCACGCTTTTCTTCATCAGGCGTCGCACGACCAGCTTCTAAAAGCGCGTCTACTTCTGCATTGATATAGCGCGTAAAATTAAGACCGCCAGATTTTGCTTTTGACGAATGCCAAACTTCATAAATATCAGGGTCTAGCGTCATTGTCCAAGCCAATATAACGGCGTCAAATTGTGCTTTATCTACAAATTCTTTAATAAAAGCAGCCCATTCCACAGTACGAACATGCACTTGTATACCAATGTCTTTCAGCTGGCTTTGAATAACAATAGCGGTGAGAATTCTTTGCTCATTGCCCTGATTGGTGAGCAGGGTGAAAGAAAAGTCTTTACCGTCTTTTTCTAAAATACCATCTCCATTAGTGTCAGCAAAACCCGCTTCTGTCAAAAGTTCTTTGGCCTTTGTCAAATTTTGTACAATGGGTGTGAGCTCTTTATGGTACACCCATGAGCCCGGCTTGTATGGTCCAAAGGCAGGTATACCTTGCCCCATAAGAACACCTTTGACAATACCTTCACGATCAATGGCATGGGAAATGGCGCGGCGCACTTTAATATCTTTGAAAAAAGGGTGCAGCATATTAAAGCCCATAAACACATATGATGAAGATAAGTATTTATATTTATGAAAATTTTTATCCCATTGAGGACCGCTTGTTTGACGTAAATATTGCTGTGGAGTTAATCCCATCATATCAAGCTTGCCAGCGCGTGTTTCTAAAAACATAGTAGAAATATCTGGAATAATACGCGTAACAACTTCTTGAATGTACGGTTCACCTTCAAAGTACGTAGGGGATGCTGTCAGCGTTATGGAAGAGCCTGGAACCCAAGTGCCTAAACGAAATGGTCCTGCGCCTATGGGTTTACGTGAAAAAGGCGTATTGCGTAAGTCTTGCCCTTCTAAAATGTGCTTTGGTAAAATAGCGCTCATCCATGAGGGAATAGCTTTGGCAAGATATTCGTCATAACGCACTTCAAAAGTGTATTTTCCTGTTTTTTTGAACTCTTTTACTGCCATAAAACTTTCCGCATAGGGTGAAGCTGTTTTAGGGTCGGTGACTATTTTCCATGTAAATTCCACATCATCGGCGGTCAATTCAACGCCGTCTTCCCATAAAATACCTTGACGTAAACGGAAGCGTATAAGCTTTCCTTCATCTTCCACGCTGTACCATTCTGCGGCATAGGGCTCTACCTGTAAATTTTTATCATAGCGTAATAATGACACAAAAATAAGATCAGATATTTCATGTGAAGCGGAATCTGTAGCTAAGTAGGGGATAAGATTGGAAGCTTCGCCAATAGCACCACTGACAAAACGTCCACCGCGGTCTTGTTCTGTGGGAGTAGTCATAATTTTTTCATTTTTTTCTTGCGCAAGGGGGCTACTTGACGTACACAAGAAGAAAGTGCCCAAGAAGAGTAGCGTGAGCCAATAATTTATACTTGTTATTTTCCTAGGAAATTGGTAGGTATTCTTTAACATAATATTTTCGCCTCTTAAGGGTTGGATTTCGCATTAAGGATTTTTTTCATGCTTCGACAGAACAACTGCATTGGCTTCACAAGACGTAATAACTTGCAAAGACTTTCTTCGCAAAGGTTTTATGGCGCTTTCCCTAGATTCATGACATATAGAGTAATTACACGTGTTTAGTATAAAGACACCATCTCACTAATATATATAATGTCAATGGTTCAGTCCAGCCTTACTTTTTAGATACTATTTTTGTTCGCAATAAAGCGCGAATTGGGAGTTATTCAGCATGACACGAGCTGAAAAAAACGCCGTTAGAACGCTTGTGCAAAATTTTGCGCAAGACACTGTTCCTGATTATATTAGAGACAGTGGGCAGTACATTTTGGCAGAAGGTGGCCTTCAAAGAACGAACATCACACAAGATGGTGATCTTTGGAAAGTTCAAGGAACTGTGCAAGGTGAAGACTTGCAAGTTTATACCCCCACGCTTGCCATATGTTTGAGCGATTACACCACAAAAGTGCAGTGTAATTGCTCAGACTCTTTCACGTCTGTATGTCGTCATGCGGCTGCTGTAACTTTACAGCTTTTAACAGATTTGCGTGAAGACGACACGCAAGAAGAAACTTTGCCGCAACGTACTGAATGGAAACAAAGCTTTCGTTCCTTTTTCTCCACAGAGATGGAGCCAGAAGCAGGGCGCCACTATCTTATTTTCCGCTTTTATCCTGAGCCAGGGCGCCTTTCTGTAGCTTTTTATCGTGGTCGTCAAAATAAAACCGATATTTCTTCTGTGCATGCAGAAATTTCTTTAGAGCAAATTATCCGTAACCCGGAATGGTGTGAACTTTCCCCTCAACTGGTGGATGTGGCGCGCCAAATTGGGCAACATCAAGACTATTATGGACATAAGGTAGAAATACCCGAAGGGCTTGTGTCGTGGTTTTTTTGGGCTATACGTAATGAATATTACTTATATTGGCGTGATACGGAGTATAAAAGCTTTATTGAAAACACCCCCTTTGTGCTCAAGCTCAAGCCAGAAATAGACGACGACGGTTTACGTTTTTCTGTGCTCTTAATCCACGAAGGCAGACCGCCCATATCCCTTATGCAACAAGCACAGGGTGAGGACGAAATTACTTTTCATGGGCAAATTCCTATATGGGTTTGTCATAATAAGAACTTTTTCCCCGTACAAACAGGATTACATTTGCCCTTGGTATATGATCTTTTGTATGTACGTCCTTCGGTTCCGCATGAAGAAATTTCTGAATTTTTAGATAGAGTGTGGACGCGCTTACCTAGCACCAACCTGTTTGAACCACAGCAATTTTTAAAACGCATGGCGCCTATTTTTCAACCAGCTACGTATAATCCTAAACTTTTCTTGGACGAAGAGGGTAGTTTGCTGACGCTGGAAATTGAAAATATTTACGAAACGGTGCACGGCGAATTCTTGCTCAACGGTCCCAATCCCGATTTCCAAACAGGCTCTTATACCTATGGCAGTGCAACTTTTCTTGTGCAACGCCATCAAGCGGAAGAGTTGGAGCTTTTGGACACCTTGCACAGCATGGGCTTTCAACACAGAAGCAATAAGCTTTGGTTCTTAGAGCCAGAAGAAGCCATTGCCTTCTTATTGGATTGTTATCCGAAACTGCTTGAAACCTATCGTGTTTTTGGTGAAAAAGCCTTGTCACGCTATAAAGTGCGTACATCGCAATCGGTCATCACTGCTTCGGTGGAAAGCGATGAAAACGAAAAATGGTTCTCGCTTGATATTAATATTGAGTATGACGGGCAATCGGTGGCACTGGAAAAAATTTGGAAAGCTTGGGTCAAAGGCAAGCGTTATGTACAGCTTAAAGACGGTTCCTATACTAGCTTGCCTGAATCTTGGTTGGAAAAGCTTTCGCACAAATTACACGCCTTGGGCTTGGATCCCTCCAAGCCACCACAGCAACAGTTTAAACAGTACGAAGCCCCCATTCTTGACAGTATATTAGATGACTTCCCCACAGTGCAGACAGATTCTTTCTGGAATAAGTTGCGCGATAAAATTCGTGACTTTAAAGAAGTGCGTCCCATTGAAACGCCTAAGGGGCTTAATGCAGAATTACGCAGTTATCAAAAACAGGGTATTTCTTACTTAAACTTCCTTTCGGAATACAGTTTCGGCGGTATTTTGGCAGATGAAATGGGCTTGGGTAAAACTATTCAGACGCTTGCATTTATTCAATATATGCATGAGAATAAATATTTTGGCCCAAACCTTATTATTGTGCCTACTTCAGTATTGCCCAACTGGGACAGAGAAGCGGAAAAGTTTGTGCCTAATTTGCGCCGCCTTATTATTTACGGTACGCGCCGTGAAAATATGTTCAAGCAAATCATGGATTCTGACCTTGTGGTCACTACCTATGCTTTGTTGCGCCGTGACCTTGAAGAGTTTGAAAAGTTTGAATTTAATTCTATTATTTTGGACGAAGCGCAAAATATTAAAAATCCCAACACCATTACAGCGCGTTCAGTACGCAATATTAATGCAAGAATGCGCTTGTGTCTTTCTGGTACGCCCATCGAAAACAACCTTTTCGAATTGTGGTCGCTGTTTGAATTCCTCATGCCAGGCTTTTTGGGCTCGCAACATTCTTTCCAACGCGGCATAGTCAAGCCCATTAAAGACGGCGATGTGGAAACATTGGAATATTTGCGCACACGCGTACGCCCCTTTATTTTGCGTCGTACCAAGTCGGAAGTGGCCAAGGATTTGCCGCCCAAGG
>CAYJFR010000050.1:0-12638 GCA_964369335.1 uncultured Desulfovibrionaceae bacterium
AGTTTCTAACCATGCCTAAATCCTCTAAAATTTTTATCTCTATCCATATATAATTAGCAAAACTCTCATGCACTTTACCCTACTGTACTAAATCTTCTACAAGTTCTAAAACAATGCCCTCTGGGTCACTAGCGTACACAACATTGACAGTTCCCTCAGGGTTAGTCTGATGTTTTTTGGCATATCCGCCAAACTGTCTCAATTTATCTAACGTCGCTTGTACATCTACCACTGTAAGTGCAACATGCGAATAACCGTGCCTTTGCACCATAGGCGGTAATGGCTTTGAAGGGTGGCTTTCATAGCGCAAAAGCTCAAGCAGTATTTGCCCTTGTGTGTTAGCTAACTTAGCCCAGCTTACTACCACCTCTGGAACCCCCACAAGTTCGCTTATATACTCACCTGATTCTTGATTGCGTGCAATTACTTGTAAATCAAATACATTTGTATAAAAACATATCTGTTTTTCCAAATCTTGCACGATAATTCCTACATGGCGAAAAGTAGTCATACTATTTTTGCTCTTCAATGGCCTGTTCCACGCATTGAGCAAAAACAGAACAGCCTTCTAGCAAGGCATCTTCAGGTATAGTTAATGGAGGCCCAATTTTAATGGATTCACGACCTGTGTGCACCAATATTAAACCTTTTTGCATGGCAAGCTCACAGACTCTACTGGCAAGGGCAGATAAAGGCTCTTTTGCAAGATTGTTAAAATGAACACCTGCCAAAAGCCCGTTTCCAAGAACATGAGAAATATATTCAGGATATTTTTCTTTTACAGCATTAAGCTGTGCAAAGAGCAATTCACCTAACACGGCAGAACGCTCTATCAAATTATGTTTTAAGGTATATTCCAAGCTGGCCAAAGCAGCTGCACAACAAAGAGGATTTGCAGAGTGAGTGGAACTCATAGAACCAATGCCCGGAAGGTCCATCACTTCAGTACTACCCAACACAGCCGATAAAGGTAAGCTTGAACTGATGCCCTTTCCGCAACAAAGTACATCTGCTGTTACTCCATAATGCTCATAGCCAAAGAGCTTACCAGTGCGCCCAAAGCCTGATTGCATTTCGTCAAAAGCTAATAATGCACCTATACTGTCAGCTTTTGCGCGTATAGCCTTTACAAACTCTACGGGATAAAATGCCGCGGCCCATCCTTGAAATGTTTCAAGCATAAATCCAGCAATATCTTGCTCTGGGTTAAGATTATGTTCCTCACAAAGAGCTTCAAAGCTTGTATGAAAAAAATCCGCTGGATTATCAATATTATTCCAAGGATAAGGGAAAGGTAAATGTAAGATATGAGGGTCATGATAACCAATCCATTCTTTTTGTGCAGGATTATAGCTCAACATTTGTGCGCCCATAGTACGCCCATGCCAATTACCCTCAAAGCAAATAATGCACGGACGCTTTTTATTTTGCTTTTGGGCATACAAACGCATAAGTTTTAAAGCGCATTCAGTGGCCTCTGTGCCCGCAGAAAGTAAAAAGGCCTTGGTAATATTTTCAGGCGTGATACTAAGTAATTTTTCTAAATAGTTAACCCTCTTTGCATTAACATAAGAATAGGTATGCAAAAGAGGCTTATCAAGGCATTCTCTAATGGCTGCAATAATGTCTGGGTTTCCATGTCCAGCATTTGCTACAAAAATAGTGCTGGTAAAATCAAGCCATGTATTTCCCCACGGATCAGATACCTGACAGCCCTCAGCCTTATCCCACACAATGGGCATTTGCCCGTGCATAGAAAAAGATTCCGTTTTATCTAAAGAGTGAAAGTACGGAATGCTTTCAGGTACAGGAATGGAGGTTTGAATAGTACGCCACTTCGTATTCACAGGCAGTACTTTTTTAGGTTCTAGATTAAAACTCCAATTAGACATAATACCCTACCTCTACACCTGACTATCAAGCCAAGGGCGCAATATATTTTCTTTTTGTGCTAAATATTCTAGATATTCCATATCCTCTACCGTATCGACCTCATGCCCCACAGGTGAAACATAAGCAAGCATATGCGGAAAATGCATATCTTCATGCACAATAATATGCTCTGACCTTACTATATCAATATACCCATTGGGAATATAGGCGGGCGGGCATTGTTGCCTTGGTAAATCAAGCCTCTTGTTGCCCATAAGACCTTTAAAATACTTACCGTCTTTTTGAAACCACTTAGCCGGAGACTCAGAACATTCATGCGCAGAACGTAACGAAGTCGCTGAACTTGCAGCAAAAAGTGTGATGGCTTCATCTATACACACAGGATTGCGCAAAGGAGTTGTAGGGCGCAATAAAGCCAGCATGGGAGGGGAAAATTGTTCTTTTTCTTGAAAAAAATCCACAACATGAACCAGAAAATCACGGTCAACTGAGCTATCGGTAGCAAGATGCTGAGGACGTAAAAAAGGAACTTCTGCTCCGTAAATGCGAGCAATTTCTGCGTACTGCTCACTGTCGGTACTTACTACAACTCGTTCAATATATTTTGAGAGCTTTGCAGCAGCGATACTCCAAGCTAAGAGAGGATGACCAGCTAAAGAGCGTATATTTTTATGCGGAACTCCTTTGGAGCCCGACCGTGCAGGAATAACGGCGTATATATTCATCGTAGTGGCCAACCATATTTTTATATCTTTTGAAAATAATAAAAATCTTCACCCAAGCCGATCTGTTGTAATTGAATTTCAGGATATTCTTGCAAAAAACTATCTATGACACCTTTAGTTCCATCAAGCTTATCTATTTTTGTGAGTTCATGGCGTAAACTAATTATCCTTCCTTTTTAAAGATATACACATGACAATAAGTTTCCCCTTTACGCACAATATCCTCTATAAGCTGCTCTGAGTAATTTATATAAGGATACATCAAGTCTATAACGGGAAGTTCCCCATAATAAGCTTCAACCTTTAAACCGCATTGCTTGGCAAGTATTTGCATACTTTTAGGCGTATAAAAATTTATATGTTCTCGCGGGTTAATAGTCGGCACAGCAACACCAAGTATTCTGAATGCGGCGCTGAACAAATTTGGAATAACAGCAAGCACCTTCCCTTCATTTTTTATAATTTTAGATATATGACTCAATGTTTTTTGGGGGTTGTGCAAATGTTCCAACACACCAATAAGCGTTACTATATCAAAATGATTTTGGGGGCAGTCAGAATCTTCTATGGGAGTGTTATAAAAATAGCCATCACGGCTAATGAGTTCCTCTAAAAAGTGCTTATTATCTGTACAAAGCTCCGTACATGAGCGAGAAAAGGAGGTTTTTTCCTTAAGAAATTGCATCAATCCACCAGATCCAGCTCCAATATCCATAATTTTTGTAGCGCTATGGGAAAAATCTGGCTGAATTATGCTAAGATACTTTGTATAAATTTCTTCCCAATATCTTAAAATTTCTGGAAGTTGCTCCATCTTGCGTTCAAGAATATTTGTCATGCTGTTTCTGTATAAATCATGCAAAATGTCTTGTTTTAAAAGATTACGAACATACACATGAGAACATAATTCACATTGAACATATTCCCCGCCCCATTTTACAAGTAAACTTGTATAGTCAGAAGCCTTACAAATGGGGCAGTTAATAATATCTACATACTTAGCATCTTTCAATATTCCATCTTCTAAAGGAAAAGAAAGACATTCTTCTTGAGTAGCAGCAAAGTAATCTGAGATTTCAGAATGATTTTCGCGCAAATGTTTATTATTTGAAACAACAGGAGAATTACAAATATACATAGTATAATCTCACTTAATATGTTCACGTAATTTTGCAGCAACTATTTCTTCAGTAGGTAACACTCGTTTTACCCCATCACCCATAGCAAGGGCTATTTTGCGAATGGACCCCACAAGAGTATGCAAGCCCACCGGCTCAAGTGATGCGGCCTGATCTGAGCCATATGCAGCACGGTCAAGCGTTATATGACGCTCAATACTTGTGGCGCCAAGGGCTGCCGCGGCAACAGAAATGGCAACGCCGGTTTCATGTCCGCTATAGCCAACCTTACAATTAAATTTTTCTCTTAACGTTGCCATACAACGCAGATTGGCGTCTTCATCCTTCATGGGATAAGTGCCTACGCAATGCATAAGTTCATATTCACAACCAGCATCTTGAAAAATGTTAACAGCACGCTCAATCATGGATATATCGCTCAATCCAGTTGATATGAATGCATATTGTTTGCGTTTGGCAATTTCTTGCAGTAAATTGACATCGGCAAGCATAGCGGAAGCTACTTTTGTATATTTACAATTATACTTATCTAAAAATTCAAGACTGTTTTGATCCCATGCTGACGCAAACCAAATAATATCAATCTCTTTAGCAAAGTTATCAATTTCATCAAATTCAGCTCTACCAAGCTCAAGACCTGCTTTTTGATGACGCTGTGTTGTGCCCCAGGGGCTTTCACGGGGTGAATCCAAAAATTCTTGAGTGTACACAATATTAATATCACGCTTTTGAAATTTTACTGCATCACAACCTGCTGTCTTTGCCACCTGCATAAGTTTTTTAACTATACTCATGTCCCCATTATGGTTAATGCCTATTTCTGCTATTACAAAAGCGCTCATAATACTACCTTGCTAAAGATTATAATACACACCGTTAAGGAGCTATGGGTACACCCCAATACTCACAATAAGAACAAAGAGGAATTTCTTTTCGCCTTCCCTCAACATGTAATGCTTTCCATGCCAAACGCTGCTGACCATTCCATAATTCATCTAAAGTTGAGTCATTAAGATTGCCTAAAACCCCAAGCCTTTGAGGGTCAAAGCGTACACATATGGAAAAATCACCCTTTCTGTTGATACAAGGATGCTGAAGAAAATCCCAGCAAACGCCAATTTCAGGAATACAAGGGCTACGCTTCTCATAGCCAAAGCTTCCCATAGGGTCATGCAAAACCCGACGTATGATAAGCTGGTTAAATTCATCATACGGACTTTGATCCACATTTCCAATAAGACGCAAAGTTACAAAAGGCTTTTCATTTTTCTTTATGAAAAGAAATTCGCGAATTATTTCAAGCTGCTCTTCTGCTTCCTCATCACGTTCAAAAATAGAAATGGACAGTGTTTCTAAATTTCCTATAATTTCATCAGCTTTTTTTACAAGCAATTTGCCATTTGTTACTATATTTCTAATATTATTTGAAAAAAGCTTCACAGCATCAGCAAAACGAGGATACATAAGCGCATCCCCATCACGATGAAATTGCACAACTATACCTTGTGGAATTTGTGGAGCAATTTTCTCAAGCAAAGAAAAATCCATATCTCCGTACTCAAGTGAAATTTCTGGATATTCTCTATCCACTTTTCTGCGCCCACACATCCAACACTTTTTATTACATCGACTTGTAAGCTCAATATTAATAGTGCTTAAGCCATTTAATGACATGTATACCTACTTACAATAAGGTGTTATGCGTTAAAAAAATTCTTTCTGATTGCACATACAAAAAGCTTAATGTATTTTGTATACATTTCAACAAAATACATCAAAACTCTTCCAAGAAAATCACAGAACACTGCCGAAAAAATGCATTATCCACCATGCTCTCCACATAATGTATCAATAATTTACTTAGGCGAACAGCTACCAAGATACCATGTACTGTTTTTAGTGTAAAGTTGTGAATTATGAGTCTTAAAAAAACTATGCGGTCTAAAACTTAGGTAGCATTTGCTGCTTAGTGAAGGGCTTTATCTGAGGAAGATACGCTCACTCTAGATGGGGCTATGTTACGATTGCTACACGCGAGCATAGTATTTTTATGAAAACACAAAAAAAGCATTTTGTAGCCCTAAGAGAGCGAGCATAAAAAGCTATGCTCTATTTTTCATAGGCTTTATAAGGAATACGTACTGAAATACCAGAATCATCCCAAGAATAAGGAAGGTCTTGTAAAAAAGGCTTACCTGCAAGTGCGTTAAGCAGCATACCACTTATGGCATCTGCCATATTATTACTGTCTTGAAGCACAGTGCCGTGCATAATGCCCTTAGCAATGGCGTCCTTGGCTTTAGAAATAGCATCGATGCCTACCACAGGAATAGTCACTCCATTTTTTGTGTTAAGCCCAAAGTATTGTAAACTTTCTATGGCGCCTATGGCCATATCATCATTATTAGAAATAACAAAATCTATTTGGTCACTATATATACTAAAAGCCAGCTTTGTGGCATTAGATGCGCATCGAGCGTCCCAATCACAAATAAGAGTATCGCCTAATTGTTGCATAAAAACTCCCAACTCTCGCGCTTTTTGCACCGACAGGCGCGTACGAGACAAAGCTTCAGGATTATCTATGCCTCCTTGCAACATGATAAATTGACAAACACCGTCGTCATTTCTGTCGAATTGGGGATTTTCTTTCCACAATCTCGCGATAATTTCCCCTTGTATTATGCCAGATTGGTCGGCATTGGTGCCCACATAGCGGGCCTTTTCATAGGTTTTAAGAAAATTTATATGCGGCTCTTTATTAAAAAAGATAACAGGAATATTTTTCTCACGAATAAGATGAATAATACTTTGACTTTCTTTAACATCCACAAGGTTTATACCCACAGCATCTACGTCTTTTTTTAAATACTCTATGAGCTGTTCTGTTTGCAATGTTTGATCGTTTTTTGCGTCAAAAATGGTGAGTTCTGCCTTTCCTTTCAAATTTTCTTCAATATGTTTTGCCACAGAGTTAATATATATATCATCAAGCTTAAATATAAAAATACCTATGCGCGGCATATTTGCTCCTGAGGCATATGCCTGTGCAAAAGGTGAAAAAGCAAGCACTACTGCCAATAAAAATAAGGCACTATATTTAAGTAAAGACATATATTCTCCTAGACACTGATACAACAGTTCTTATAGAGCTGTTTATTTTATGTACGTGATCCCCATTTAAAAAGTGTCTTGTGTAATTCCTGAACATCTATGGGTTTTGTGATATGGTCATTCATACCTGCCTCAAGACTTTTTTCCCTATCGCCAGTCATGGCATGGGCTGTCATGGCTATAATGGGAATGCTTTGCGCCTTGGGATGCGTACTGCTACGTATGGTGTGTGTAGCAGTTATACCATCCATAAGAGGCATTTGAATATCCATAAGTATCAAATCAAAAGCATTGGACTCAAAAGCAGCTACACCCTCAACACCATTAGAGGCAATGGTCACGTTCATACCCATATTTTCCAGTATTTCAAGAGCAATTTCTTGGTTTATTTCATTATCTTCCACCAAGAGAATTTGCAACGTTGGCAAAGTAAGATGCGCCGTATTTGTCACTTCTTTTTCTTCAAGTTGCGCTTGAGTGCCTTCTTGGGTGCGTATGGTAAAAGTAAAGGTACTACCCTGCCCAAGAGAACTTTGTACTTTAATGGTACCGCCAAGCAGGTGCGTTAATTTTTTACTAATGGCAAGCCCAAGACCTGTACCCCCATATTTACGGGTCATGCTACCGTCCACTTGAGAAAAAGAGTCAAAAATCTTCATTTGACCTTCTTCGCTCATGCCAATACCAGTATCTGTGACGGTGATGGAAAGTATAAGGTCCTCTTCTTGTCGCTCTTTAAGACTAATATGCATACGCACTGAGCCTGTATCTGTAAATTTGATGGCATTGGAACACAAATTAATGCAAATTTGTGCAAAACGTAAAGGATCACTGCGGATAATGTCTGGCACAGTATCCTCCACCGTAAAAATAAGCTCTAACCCTTTTACACGACAACGATCTTCCAACATATCACGCATGGAAGCCAATATGCCAGAAATACGGAAACTCACGGTGTTAATATCAAGTTTTTCTGCTTCGATTTTAGAAAAATCTAAAATATCATTAATAACACCAAGAAGAGTTTTTGCGGCGGTGTCTATACGGTGGAGATAATCTTTTTGCCTTTGGTCTGGATTGGCTTGTAAGGCGAGATGCGTCATGCCTAAAATACCGTTCATGGGTGTACGGATTTCGTGACTCATACACGCTAAAAAGTCGCTTTTTGCCTTTGTGGCAGCTTCTGAACGTTGCACCATATCTTGTAATCGAGTGATCATAGTATCAAGGCTGAGGGCAAGCTCTCCCAGTTCATCTTTACGCTGCGTGTTGATGGTGGAATTTTGTTTACCTTCTGTAACTGCTTTAGCAAAAAGACTTAACTGCGTTACTTCACGCACGACGGGCATAAGTATATAGCGGAGAAATAGCATGATAGCGAGCACGGCAAAAGTATTGGTAAGCAAAGCAGTATTACGCAATATGGTGCTAGGAGCAGACATAAAATGGTCTTGTGCCAAGGTAATGGCGTAAATATCCGTTTGTGGTACATGGTAAAAACCCATAGTATATTTTTTTTCTTCAAAATACACACTAAGAACGCCAGAAGATTTTTCCTCTAAAGTTTTGATCCAAGAACCTTTGGCAAGGGGGATGCTATCTTCATGGGTTATAGGAATAATATTTCCATCACGTATGGCTACAATATGACTATATATTTCAGAATGCGTCACACTTTGTAAAGCAGAATTGGCAATTTTTGTAATCTGCAAAGAACTGACTAATGTTCCCCCATAACCATTATACACCACTTCAAGAAATATGGGCACAATAGGGATTTGCAAGGAGTCACTAAACTCTGTACCGCCAATATGAAAACCGCCGGCACGTTGCGCTTCTTTAAAGGTAACGCTCTCCTTGCCTTGAAGCAAGTTTCTAGCTGTGGGAGTAGTGCCTAAAATAAATTCACCAACATCATTTACCATATAAAAAGCATTATAATATCCATATGATAACAAGATTCTTTCAAAAAGATTTGTGAGACTGGCGCGTAAATTATTGGATCTTAAAGGACGTCTATTGAGAGGAGGAATTTCAATGGATTGTAAAACATTGGGTAAGGATGCCACCATAACCATATCACGCCCTGCTTGGCGTATTTGTGTGGAAATATTTTCTCCAATATTTTGCGCAGTGGATTTGAGATGATCATTTTTTACAGAGTCCACAACAGACATGAAAGTATATAAGGTAAAGAGCGTTGATACGGCAAAAGTAATAACAACAAATGCTACAATACAAAGAGGAATTTTAATTTTAAGACTGAGAGGAGATTGTGTAAACCAATTCATATAGACTTCAACTTTTTGCTGAGAGGAATTTTACAACGATTGCCTATTAGTACAGGAATATATTTCATTTTGAGGAAAAAGATGTGCACTCTTTAACAAAAATAAGTCCCGTATAGACATATGTCAATATATTAGCTAAACTACGCCTTTTTTCACCGCTCTTACCCTTTGCAAAGTAAAAAAAGTAACATACAATAGTCATCATTATACTATCAGGAGACAGCTATGCCCTTTTATATTGTCCGTAATGATATCACACGTATGCGCGTTGACGCCATTGTGAACGCTGCCAACACAAATCTTGACATGGGTGGAGGGGTCTGCGGGGCTATTTTCCAAGCCGCAGGAATAGTAGATTTACAGCGCGCTTGTGAAAAATTAGGCTCTATCAGCACTGGTGAAGCTGTCAGCACGCCAGCTTTTTCCCTCAATGCCCAGTATATTATTCATACTGCTGGCCCTATATATAGGGATGGGAAACAAGGCGAAGAAGCACTTTTGACAAAATGCTATACAAACAGCCTCCACGAAGCCTTACGTAAAAATTGTACAAGCATTGCCTTTCCTCTTATTTCCAGCGGCATTTATGGTTATCCCCCAGAAGAAGCGCTTGGTGTGGCAAAGGAGGCTATTCTTGCCTTTCTTGCAACACACGAGGCAGAACACGATATGGACATTTATCTTGTGCTTTATGCCAATGTTCACTGCCCTGTGGATGAAGCTTTATTTGGGCACGTACAAGAATATATATCTCAGCATTATATTGAAGAAAAGTCATCTCCAACAACAGAACCCTCCGTTTCTAGCCAAAATTTTTTGGAAGAGCTTTATTGCTTTGAAGATATACACGATTTTAGCGTATGTGCCTGTATCAGTGTTCCCAAAGCCTTGCAAGATAACCTCAATAATATTGACGAACCTTTTTCCACAACGCTTATCCATCTTATTCAAGCCAAAAATAAAGACGAAGTGGAGATATACAAAAAAGCCAACATAAGCCGTAAACTTTTTTCAAAAATTCGCTGCGGTAAAGGCTATATGCCAAGCAAGCGCACGATTCTTGCCCTTGCCATAGCCCTTGAACTAGATTTGGATGAAACGGAAAATTTACTAAAAAAAGCTGGATTTGCTTTTTCTCCCAGCCAAAAGCTCGACGTTATCGTACAATTTTTCATCCAACATAAAAACTATAATCTTATTGATATTAATTCACTTCTCTACCATAACGACCTTGCTTTGCTTGGCGGATAAAGTATCCGTAAAATTTGTCGCTTTGAAAGAGACCCCTTTTATCATGACTCTTTGTATTGTGTACACACACTACACATAAGGAGAATACTATGAAAAAAGGACGTACAGAATTAATCTTTATTTTAGACAAAAGCGGGTCCATGTCAGGTTTAGAAAAAGACACCATAGGCGGTTTTAACTCCATGCTTATCAAGCAAAAAGAAGCTGGCGAAGAAATCACCGTCACCACAGTACTTTTTGACCATGAATACACACTGTTGCATGACAGGATTACCATTCAAGCCATTTCACCCATAACAGATACTGAGTATGTAGTTGGCGGAAACACAGCTTTATTAGACGCCATGGGCACAACCATTCAAAAAATAGTTCAAGTACAAAAACAGACGGCAGAGGAATATAGAGCGGAAAAAGTTCTCTTCGTTATTATTACCGATGGAGAAGAAAACTCCAGCAGAGAATTTACCGTAAAAAAAATCAAAAAGCTTGTGGAACAACAAAAAAAGAATTTTAACTGGGAATTTATCTTTCTTGGTGCCAATATTGACGCCATCAGCACTGCCAGAAACTTCGGCATTGACGCTCATCGAGCCCAAAGCTATCATGCTGATAAGCAAGGTATATTCACAAATTATCACGCATTAAGTGATATGATTTGTGGCTTTACCACTTCAGCACGTATATCCCCTGACTGGAATAAAGAAATACAACAGGATATGGCGTCGCGTAAAAAATCGTAACACGCAAAGCCCTACGAAATCATATTTGTAGGGCTTTTTTATATATTGACAAGTCATAAATAAAGATTTATTTTCTTCCTACGCAGTATTGCGTGTGAGCTTTGCTCCTTTACCATAACGAATCCCTATTAGGGACTTTGAAGGTCTCAGACCTGAGGACTTGTCCTCGTCGTTACTTATCTTGTTGCTTTGTAACGCCTTACTCCCCCCCTTTATTATCTACTTGTACGTTTTTTTACCCCTAGACAGACATGGCTCTCTTTTGTCGTAAGCATATGTCTGTTACAAAAGAGGATACATTATCATGGCTGATATTACTTTACTCAAGCCCCTAACTGGTACCACCATAACCCTTACCCCTTCAGCGCAAGACCGTATTGTCTTTGACTTTAATGCTGCAGATGCCACAATTTCTCGTGAAGATGCTGACCTTGTTCTGAGCTTTGATGACGGCTCTAGTCTCACACTCAGTGATTTCTATGAAGTCTACACCGCTGAGAACATGCCGAACTTCTCTATAGAAGGTCAAGAAATTTCGGGCGAAGCTTTTTTTGCCGCTTTAGACGAAGAGCTTATGCCTGCCGCCGGTGTTGGCAGCACACAAGCTACTGGTAGTGGTTCTGGGGTGGATACTGTTAAAGCCTCGTTACAAGGAGGCCTTGATAGTTTAAATGGGCTTGATCAAGCTTATACAGCAAGCACAGCAGAACTTTCCGAAGCACGTAATGTTATTACTACCTCCACCACAACCACGCATCAACGCACTGCTCAACAAAACACACGTCAAACTACAGAAGACACAGAACCTTCCGAATCGCATGTAGAAATAATACCGCCTAAAATTTCCATTACAGTAAAAGATAATGATGACGATGTTGTTTCTAAAGAAGACCTTGGCGGCTCTCATGGCAATCAAGTTGAGGTAACCGTCACCTTAGAAGAAGGCATTGAAGAAGGTGCCGACCTTGTTATAACAGACCATAATGATGAAGTTATTTTTGAAGGCTCTGTTACTGAGGATATGCTGGAAGAAGGGCTTGATCTTTGGGTAGACCCACCAAAAGAAGGCGAAGACCTTTCCATAGAAGCCACGGTGACAAATCCCGATGGCAGCACAGGCAAACATGATACCACAGTAAAGGTAGACGTCACACCTCCAGAGGCAAGCATTTCACTAGACAGTATCACCGAGGACAATATTATCAATGCCGCTGAAGCTGGTGGCAATGTCAATATTACAGGCAGCGTAGGCGGCGATGTTAAGCCCGGCGATACCGTCACTATTACTGTAAACGGTAAGGATTATTCTGGTACAGTGGATAATCAAGGGGAATTTACCATTTCTGTTCCTGGAAAAGAATTGGCAAAAGACAGTAATGTCAGCGCCTCTGTAAGCACTTCTGACGCGGCAGGCAATACCACCACAGCCTCTACCTCTACAAACTATGAGGTAGACACAGAAATCTCTGCCACCATCACCATTGA
>CAYJFR010000051.1:0-12369 GCA_964369335.1 uncultured Desulfovibrionaceae bacterium
TTACGCCATGCTCTGGCGCGTACAAAAAGGAGACAAAATCTCTTGGATAGGCGGTTCAGCGCACTTTTTTTGTTATTCTTTTGAATACGCCTTCCGTAATCTTTTTGATAAAGTGGATACGGTACTTTTTGAAGGACCTTTGGACACAGAAAGTTTACATGTGGTGGAGCAAGAGGGTAAAAGGCTCACGCCAGAACAACAACCCTTACTCCCTTTTTTTACGGAACAAGAAATTTGCGCCCTAGAGCGTATGGTTCGTGGTCCAGAAGGGTCTTTAGCGCGTCTTTTAAACATGCAAGCCAAGCGTCTTGTGGATGTGCGCTGGTATTTAGGGCACAGCCGCCCTTGGACGGCGCTTTTTACGCTCTGGACAGGTTTTTTAGAGCGTAAAGGCTGGCAGCAATCGGTGGATTTAGAAGCGTGGCATTTGGCGCATGATATGGGAAAACAAGTGGTAGCTATGGAAAGCCTTGATGAGCAATTGGCTTCATTGAACTCCGTACCGCCAGAGCGTGTGGTGCGCTACTTTCAACACTGTCACCAATGGCCACATATGATAAAGAAAAATGTGCGCGCCTATTTACACGGTGACCTTTTGGGGCAAATGGGCAGCAGTGCAGAATTTCCCACCCGCACCCATGTTATTATCAATGAAAGAGACCAGCGCTTTCGCGAACGTATGCGGCCTTTTTTGGAGCAAGGGCGCGCCATGGTTTTTGTGGGCACAGCGCATATGCTCAATTTACGCACCATGCTTGTAGAGGACGGCTTCACGCTCACCAAAGAATTGCCCACCTTGCGCCATAAAATTCGGGCGTGGCTCAAGCCTACCATATAAAGGAAAAAAATATGCTCACACGCGCCGCCATATCTTTAGAACAAGCTTCTTTACAAGCTCTCACGCCAGACCAATTACTGGGCTATGTGCACAGCGTTAGTGGAGCGCGTTCGCAACTTTTAGGCGAGCATATACTGCATATGCAAGGCGAACATGCCATATTGGTAGGCTATACGCCACAATATGCTCATGACACAAATTCTCTTGAAGATGCCGTCAAGGCTCTGTCTTCCATAAAAGATACAGAGGACATACAGCGTATAAGCGTGCTTGCCCCTGTGCGTCCTGTTTGCGCTCCCACGCACGCCACGCACACAGAAGATTTTTACTATATTCTTCCGTTTCCTTTTACGCTGAGGCAACATTCTAACGTACATGCCATGTACAAACGCGCACAAGAGCATATATATATAACACAGCAAGGCAACGAAGACACGCATAGCGCCGACGCTGTGTGGACAAGCGCCCACCAAGAGCTCATGTTGCACTATATCCGCCGCCCTGATGTTAGCAAAGAAATGAGTGCCATTTTTCAACGTCTGGGCATGTATTGTCGAGTGCCGCAAGTACGCTTGTTCTCTGCTTATGACCATATCAGCGGCGAGCTTTTGGGCTATACCGTGGGGGATTTTAGCTCATGGCAAACGGCTTTTTATATGTTTGCTTTGCGTAAAAACACCGCGCCTCCAGGGGTGGCAGAAGCTCTTTTATACGCACTCATACAAGAAGCGGAAAAACGCGGCTATACGTCATGTAATTTGGGCTTGGGTATCAATGACGGCATACGTTTTTTTAAAGAAAAATGGGGCGCCAAACCCACACTGCCTTTAATACACACCTCATGGGAGGTGGAAGCTATAGAGCAGTCTTCGAGAGGAGCAACTGGAGCAGGGTCGTGGTTGCGCCGCCTTTTTTCTTAACAAACTTCGAGAAATACCTATGACTACAGCAAAAACATGTACCTTCCCCTTACCTGAAGAGGCGGGGAATTCTCCCACGCTTTTACAGCATAAAGCTTTTCGTAGCCCTTCTGTTTGGGACTTGATTAAAGGGCTTGTGCGCCCTCAAGCGCGTTTGCTGGACTGTATGCAAGTAGAGGTTACATCCCAATGCGCCGCTCGCTGTAGCTATTGCCCACACACCACCCACGCCGCCACATGGCAAGGGCAGCATATGCACACGCGCACCTTTGCCAATCTTTGGCCGCTGTTACAGCAATGCACACGCGTACATTTACAAGGTTGGGGTGAGCCTTTTTTACATCCGCATTTCTTTGATTTTGTGGATTTTGCGCGTAAAGCAGAATGTCTTGTATCTTCCACTTCTTGTGGTTTGCATCTTTCGGAAAAAAATGCGCATAAAATTCTTCAAAGTGGCATAGATATTTTGGCTTTTTCCTTGGCTGGCAGTGACGCTCAAAGCAATGCCGTGCGTCACGGAGCAGATTTTCATAAGGTATGCGAAAATATTCGCTCCTTACAAGAACTGAGAAAAAAACATATGGCGGTACATCTGGAGCTTCATATTGCCTATATTATGCTTGCTGACCGTATGGAAGCTGTGTTGCAATTACCAAAGCTTATGCACTCTTTAGGCGTGCATACTGCCATCATCAGCACCTTAGATTATGTGCCTAACCCAGAACTGGCGCCCTTGGCTCTTTTGCCCACCCAAAGCGAAGCTTTAGCGCGCGCTAAAGCCTTACTTGAAGAAGCCAGCGAGCAAGCAAAAAAATACGATATACAGCTTTATTATGCCCTACCAAGCACCATTGCCGGCGCTGTGTGTCGTGAAAATATTCAAAAAAGCCTGTATATCAACGCTCAAGGGGATATTTCTCCCTGTGTGTATCTCAATGTGCCTTCGCAAAGTCACGCCCACGAAAGAAAGATTTTTGGCAATGTTAATGAGGAATCCGCCGAGGATATTTGGAAAAAAAGTTCTTTTGCAAGCTTTAGGCAAAGCCACGCCCAAGGGCAGCCCCATGCGCAACTGTGTCAGCACTGCGTCAAACGGCAGGAGATTTTAGAAAAATAAAAAATACAAATTTGCGCCATGAGCCAAAAAGATGGATTGCCACGAAAAAACGCTAATCATTTCATTGTGTAGCTAAAATTCCAGAGCGTTTTTTCTCGCAATGACTTTGCGTGACGCCATAAGTCACTGCGAGGAGAGTCGCCTCGCTGTGTCGCGTTAGCTTACTGTATGTATGCGACTCGACGCGGCAGTCCATGTCTTTAAAAATGAGATTAAACAATGAAAGATTCACCAAATCGGGATACCATGAGACAAAAAGCGTAGTTCTCAGAAATATATTTGTGTTTTTAGTACTTTTCTTGTACGTTCACCTAGAATATGCTTATTTTCCCGTAATGTAACTGTGCGCTATATGAAAGGTATTTTATAAACAGCCTTTGCATATAAAAACCTAAGCGCCCTATAAAGAGGAAATATTGTGTCCACACCCAAACGCCACTCAAGAGAATTGCGCGAGCGTTTAGTTCGTTTCTGCGTCGGCATTGCTATCAGCTTGACGTGCCTTTTCGTTTACGGCCTAGAACCTCATCTTCTACAACTCGTAGACAAAAAAGTGTATGATAGGTTTTTGCATTCACAAAGGGGCGGCACTCCTTCCCCCACACCGGCCTTCATAGATATTGATGATGAAAGTCTGGCAGAATTTGGACAATGGCCGTGGCCGCGCCACCTTATGGCAAAACTTGTGGCAAATCTTACCGAAGCAGGCGCCGCTGGCATAGGGCTTGATATTCTTTTTGCAGAACCCGACAACGCTTCCGTTTTGAGCTTAAAGCGTTCTTTCAAACAGCATTTTAATATTGACCTACCTCTAGACGGTATTCCTCAAGAGCTTCACGATAATGATCTTATTTTTGCCTCTATTTTAGCGCAAACACCCTCCATATTAGGCGTATACGCGCGCTACGATGGAGAAACCGTTCCCTTGCCCGATGACTTACCCTTCCAAGAAGGTATAACTAAAATCGTTCCCCCTAACGCTATTCAGCCTCTTACATACGTGCTCAAAAGTACGGGCATCACCCTACCCTTGCCAGAGCTGCGCGCCGTAGCGCCTTTTGGGACGCTGAATACAACTATGGACAGCGACGGTATCATTCGAACCATTCCCCTTATATCCCAAGTTGGTGATCGTGTAACTATTTCTCTTTCTTTACGCACGCTTATGCTTGCCCTCAAAGAAGATAATCTTCGTCTTATATCAGGGCCTAATGGTTTATTGGCCTTGGCCTGTGGAAAATATATCATTCCTGTGACGCCGCAAGGGCATCTTATGTTAAAATTTCGCGGCCCAAGCGGTTATTATCCAACCTTTAGCGCCGGAGATATTTTAAATAATCGCATTCCTGCCGAAGAATTAGAAAGGCGTGTTTTTATTGTGGGGGCTTCGGCAGCAGGACTTATGGATATTCGAGCCACGCCCTTTGATTCCATGTATCCAGGGCCAGAGGTTCACGTTACGGCATTAGACACTATTTTGAGCAGAAATTTTCTGCAAATTCCAGACTGGGAGAAGGGCGTGCAAATGAGCGGCGTGCTTTTATTAGGTGCCTTGAGCTCTGCACTCTTTGCTTTAGCTCCTGCCATCGCCTATTTGCCCATGCTAGCGGCTCTTTTTGGAGGCGTTGTTTTTGCAAGTCTTTATATGTTCAAACAGGGACTGTATATCTCTCCCTTATATTCGATAATGAGTCTTGTGTCTGTGTCTCTTGTATTGCTTGGCATTCGCTTTTGGCAAGAATCACGACAAAAACGCAATTTACGTAGTGCTTTTAGTCGTTATATTGCGCCAGATATGGTGGCGCGTATTGTGGATATGGGCGAAGCTGTGCTCACAGGAGAAGAACGCGAAGTCACGCTTCTTTTTACAGATATTCGCGGATTCACAACCCTTTCAGAAAAACTTTCACCAGACCAAGTAGTGTCGGCTTTGAATAAATACTTCACCCCCATGACCGCCATTATTCGCAGTAGCCACGGCACTATGGACAAATTTATTGGCGATGCTGTTATGGCTTTTTGGAACGCGCCTTTATATGTGTCGCGCCACCCTCTACGCGCCATCAATAGCGCTATGGAAATGCATGTGGCGCTTCTTGAAGTGAATAAAGATCTTGAAGAAGAAATGGGCGTCAGTTTACGCATGGGCGCCGGCGTGCATACAGGCAAGGTGTATGTGGGGAACATGGGCAGCGCAGAACTATTAGACTATACTTGTATTGGTGACAATGTGAACCTTGCGGCGCGTCTTGAAGGCATGTGCGCCATTTACGGCGTTGGTATCATTACTAGCGCCGAAACGGCAAATCAGTGCCTTACGTATGCCAGCGGCGAAGACGGACTGCCCCCTGTGGAAATTCCTTTCTTTTTGCCCTTGGATTCCATTCGTGTAAAAGGAAAAACACTTCCCGTAGAAATTTGTACCCCCATGACCCTTGCAGAAAAAAAGATCAGAGAAGAAGAGATTCAAAGTTTTATGGACGCTCGAAATGCCTATGTGCGGGGAGATTTCAACACAGCTCTTGAAGGCTTTTCTGAGCTTATAACAGATTTTCCTGAAAGTATTTTATACAATCTTTACGCAGAACGTAGTCAAACTTTGGCAAAGACTCCCCCTCAGCAATGGGACGGCGTGTGGACATTTAGTAAAAAATAAAAAATGGACTGCTTCGTTTGGCTCGCAATGATACAGTGTGTTACACAAAATTATTGCGAGGTCTTTGCGACGAAGCAGTCCATTTTTTATGTATAATCTATTTAGGCTTGATTTCTACTGTCCCATCAGCGCACATAATGGGGATTTCTTGATATTTTTCTTGAATGGAAAGTATGGTTTCTAAGATTTCCATAAAACACTCCACCATTTCAGGGTCAAAAGCCGTGCCAGAATCTTTTCTCAAAATATCCAGCGCTTGTTCTAAAGGCATGGGCTCTTTATAGCAACGTGGCGAAATAAGCGCATCAAACACGTCCACAACAGACGTAATACGGGCTTCGTACGGAATATCTTCCCCTGCCAGTGCAGGTGCGTCTGTGCCCGTATAGCCTTTACCGTCCCAACGTTGATGGTGATGCAAAGCAATGACAGCCGCCATTTGGTCAAGAGTACGGTTAATACCTTCAAAAATAGCAGAGCCGATAACACAATGTTTTTCCATAATGGCACGTTCTTCTGGTGTAAAACGTCCAGGTTTTTTCAGCACCTTATCAGAAATACCCACCTTGCCCACATCATGCAACATAGAAGCAAGGCGTAAGTGCGCCTTGATGGCAAAAATATCCACGAGATCCACGCCACGTTTAGCTGCCCAATGGTGATAAAGCTCTGCCGCCATAGCACCCACGCGGAAAACGTGAGGCCCTGTTTCTGTAGGGTCGCGCATGCGTGTGGTTTCCAAGACGCATAAAAGCATATCTTGTGTTACAACGGCTTGTTCAATGGCTTGAGCGCCCACAAAACACAGCTCACGGAGTTGACGCTCTGCATGATGTGTAAAGGGTACAGGCTCACCATTATGTGTGGCGTTGATAATTTGCATAACTGCTAAAAGTTCGCCTTCTTGTGTCACAATGGGTAAAGCACAGATGGAAACCGTTTTATACCCTGTGGCCTTATCAAAAGAACCGTTAAAAGAATAGGGTGCACCTTCTGGAAGTTTACGCACGTCAGCAAGATTTAATACCGTTCGATTGCACGCCACATAGCCAGCAATGGAAGATTGATTGAGAGGAAGGCGTGCATTCAAATACTGCTGGCGTGCTGACTGTGAGCTGGTAAACAAGGTGTCGTTATGCGAATAGGAAAAAACAAGTTCTCCTTCTTCCACAAGATAAATAGTTCCCGCGTCGGCTTTGCACACTTCACGCGCTTTGAGCAATAAATTGTCCAAAACAGAGCTCATATCTGGAATATTCATAAGCTTGGAGGAAAAGGTACAGTTATCGCAAGAAGATTCACCAGAAACCCACACATGAGGGCTTGTATGTGTGTCTGCACATTGCAAAACAAGACCTTCAAAGCCCATACACAAAGAGCTTGCCAAGTAAGGATTTTTCATGACAAGGGCGTCGCTAACCCCATCCAAAAAGCTGTCTGTATACGACGGTGCATAATGCACAGGCACAAAAGTTTTTACACCCATTTCTTGCATAAGAGACGGCCATTGCTCAATGGAAGAATGCCCCCATCCCTTATATTTTTTATAATCTTCTGTAGTAAATTGAGAGTCAACAATGGCAATATCAGCACCACGCATACCTTGGAAAAAAGAACTGTCCTTATCAAGACTGTCCAAATCTTCTCCAAGTTCATGGTCTCCACTGTAAAAAATACTGTGGTTTTTATGTGTGATTCTAAAAGCCGCCGCATATAAGCCTTGACTCTTTTTGCCGCCATGATTGCTAGCATGGGCTGTGACTTGCACACCGCCTGCCAATTCTATGCACTGCTTATCATGCAAGGGTACTATGCGTGGTTTATTGCGCAAATCATCCCACGTTACGGGAAAAAATGCAGAAGAAAAGAGCTCTTTTAAAAAGCGTTCTGCTCCCACGCCACCTATGGATTCAGGCGCGTATATAGTTATATTCCAGCCGTCTACATATAAAGGCTCAAAAAAAGGCAAACCTGACACATGATCCCAATGTCCGTGGCTCAAGAAAAGAGCGCACTCTTTTGTGGCAGATTCCATATGAATTTTACTGCCAAAATCGCGTATGCCTGACCCAGCATCAAAAATAATATGTGGCGCTTCGTCCACTTTTACCACATAGCACGATGTATTACAGCCGTAACGCACCGCATCTGCCCCGCCACTCGCAATGGAACCGCGAACACCCCATAAGTGTACTTGCATATCTACCATCCACTTTTGATTATATAACTATAAAATAGTGTTACACTTTTCATATAGTGCCCACAAAAAGCATTTTTGGTTTGCGTAAATGTTTCCAAACAGCGACCAATACAATGCTTTAATACACCTTATCGACCAATACGCAGAGTCTTATTTTTTGTCAATGCACCCAACGCATTAGCATTTACATACTTACTTCAGAATATAACTCTTTAAAACAGCTTTACAAGAACCTCAAAAAAAATTATGCGATAAGATATAATAACAATACCTAGCTCATCATCTTTAAGGAAATAAGTATGCATAAACGTTTTCTCATTTGTTGTGTGGTTGCGCTCTTTCTCGTACATGGTCTTTTTTCTCATAAAGCTGTAGCGCAAACGCCTTCCACCCCCAACAAAAGCCACGCCGCAACGCTTCTCAAACAAGGTGAGTATGCACAAGCCTACGCTTTGTATGCTAAGCTTTTACGCCAGCACCCTCATGATGATATTATCAACCTTGGTTTTGCTCGCTCTGCTATGCATTTGCGTAACCCTGGACAAGCCGTTATGGCATATGAACGCCTTTTAGAAAAATATCCTACAGAGCCACTCTTGCTCAAAGAGCTTGCCGCAGCTTTGAGTATGCAAAATGACACACAGCGCGCCGCTTTGGAATTGGCAAAAGATACCAGTATGAGCCATGAGAGCAAGCTTGACCTTATGGAAGCGTGGCAAAAAGAGCAAAGTCCTACACAAGTGAGTGGAAAAGTACGTTTTGGTGTGATTTATGACAGCAATGTCAACAGCGGCCCTGTCTCCAACGATTTAACTTTTGAAAAACGCAGTATCACCCTTTCTGATGGTAAAGCACAGGATACATTTTCTGCCTATGTGGGAGCATCTTTAGATGTGAGCCATCAAGTGAGCGAATATAGCCCTTGGAGAATTGTGGGTAATGTAGACACCCTTCTTCGTTACAATGCCAATGAAAAACTCTATGATATGCATTTGTCCTCTTCTGAGTGGGTCAGCGCCGCTGTAGGTGTGCGTTATTTGGGTACACAAAGCCTTTTTGAAGTCAAAGCTAGGGCGCAGATTTTTGACTATGCTTTTGAGCAAAGCGTGTTTGCCCTTGGTGCAGAAAGTAATTTTGTGTATGCTGTCAGTCCGCATATTCATCTTATCACCTCTGCCAGCATTAATAATCGCAGTTACACAGAAGATCATTCTAATAATGGCTGGTATCTTTCTATGGGGCAGTATGTGCGCTATAATATTGACACAAAAAATAATATTATCTTTGGTGGGCGCTATATCGGCGGCTTTGCTCAAGAAAA
Source organism: uncultured Desulfovibrionaceae bacterium (assembly GCA_964369335.1). Taxonomy (GTDB): domain Bacteria; phylum Desulfobacterota; class Desulfovibrionia; order Desulfovibrionales; family Desulfovibrionaceae; genus CAYJAD01. Next base: position 9,053 of record CAYJFR010000051.1, read on the forward strand.
AGACTATACCTATAACGGCTTTGAAGCCAGTTTGAGGTTTAACTTTGTCTTGCCTTACCATGATATTAAAATTTCGCCTTTTTTCAGCTATAGCGGAGAGTATTACAACGGTGTTGCCACAAGGTATGATACAGACTTGCGCCAAGATTATCGTATAAGAACAGGTGTTGCTGTGACAGTGCCGCTGACGGATGCATGGAACTTAGAGTTAAGTTATCAATACAACAATAATATTTCCAATAGCCCCCTGTATGATTATCATCAGCACGTGACTAATGTGGGTGTTTCTTGGGAATTTTAACAACGTAATAAGGCATTATTTACCACAAAAAAGCCTGCTCAATGTTGCAGGCTTTTTTGTATTATAGACTTTTCAAAAGACTAGAGTGTGTTCACATAAAGTGATTTTTCGTGTTATATCAAGGAAGATGAGTGTGCTTTGAGGGAACATACTCTTCTGGTATTTGACTGAAAAAGCTCGCGAAATCTGACGCAGAGATAACCGAAAAGGCGTTTATGTGAATACGCTCTAATCGTCGTCATCGTCATCGTCGTCATCATCACCTAAGCCAGCACCAGTGCCTTTAACAACGCTCTCTTGCAAGGAATTTTTCAATTGCTGTCCTGCATCAATGGCGGTATTATTCAGAAAATCTATATCTTGGTGCAAGCCTTCCATTTCTGGGGAGTCTAAGTTAGGAGCGCGTGAAGAGCTTGCTTTTTGCACGAGATGACGTCTTTGCTCATTGGTCATACGTACAGGAGGCGTAATGACTGCCCCATTAGGGCCAAATTCTGCCATAAAGCCTGGCTCTACAATGGTATTTCCCACAATAACACTGTCTTTTTTCATGCTGTTTTCAGTGAATACAGCGGTTTTCCCGTTGAAAGTTTCTACAGAAAAGGTGGTTCCGCGTATGCCCACATGGGTTTCAGGAGTTTTTACGCTAAAAGCATTGGGATTGCTTTTCACAATAGTTCCCGTCACAAAACGCGCAAAACCCACAACTAAGTTAGCTTTGAAAACCTTACGTACATCATCATTATAATCAGCAAGAGTGAAGATGCTGTTGACACCAAGGCTCACTGCGCTGTCGTCTTTAAATATAAGTTGCGCCTTGCCCGTGGCATTGGTGTGTATGGTGTCTTGCACTTGAAGGGTATCTTTCAAGGTTAAAGGCTGCATGACACCATTGCGCTCTACAGTGACTCCGTCAGTGAGGGAGATGACTGTGGCAACAGAGGATGCAAAAGCTACAGAACATATAAAAGTCGAAAAAACAAAGAATATTCCTATAAAATAACGTAAAATTTGCTTATTATTGTGCATAAAAACTCCTAAAATCTTCTAAATTTTCTAGATGGCTTTCCCTTATATGAATAGTCTAGTAAAAAAGTCAAACGTACTCGTGATTGTAAAAAAGCCTTTTTCCTTATGTAATGTACGAAATATGAGTGTTTTAAGGCTATTTTACACAATATTCAGGACGTAAATACACAGAAGCACAATTTTTACCCAAAGTTCCTTGTGTGGCAAATTGCAAAATATATTGCATTGTTTGCTTGCCTACGCCCTCTAAGGTATAAAGCCCGAAGACGCTTTTTTGCACCTCATCTATATGTGTATGGTACCAATGAGCGTATTCTTTGTCATATAGTGCATCCACCAATGACTGCGTGTGCAACACATCAAAGGTTTTGCCGTGTTGTAAAAAGTATTGGGTTAACACTGCCGGCGCGGGCAAGTTTTCAGCATATTCCATAAAGCGTAACCAAGATTCCATATGATGCGCATAGGGGCGGGTGGCGCTTTGGGTAGCGCCATAGGTTAAGCGCGGGTCTTCATAGCGAGCATAAAAAGGCAGTACGAGCAAGCCCAGCATACAGGAAGAAAAGAACGTTCCCGACCTGTAGCCAGCCATAATCACATCCGCCCCAAAGCGTAAGGTATTGGGTGCAAGACCAATATCTTTCCAAAGATGCACTTGAGGGGATAATCTTTGTAAATACTCTTCTTCGGTGTGCAATACCTTTAAAATAACGTGAGCGTGTTTTGCTAAGGCGTTGACGCCAGCAATCAAGTGCTTTTTATGGCTGGCTTCATCCACAAAAACCACCACAATTTTTTTGTTCTCTTCTAAGCGATACCCCAAAGCCTGTTCTTTTTCTTGACGCCAACGTCGCTTGTCTTCTTGCATACGTGTGGCGCTTTGCAAATACATGTCCATATGGTGCGGCCCTGTATACGCCACTTCCATTTTTGCTTGCGGCGCTACGTTAGCAAGAATATGTTCTTGCCCTTGCAAGAGTTCTTTTTTTAAGAAAAAATCTTCTTGGGCGCGTAAAATTCGGCGTGTTTGATTCTCACAACCCACTAAAAGACAGTGTTGCCAAGGACGCACTACCACCTTGGCATCCATAGAATGACTGAGCACAATGGTTTTTATGTGCGGGTGCTGTGCCAAAAAAGGAGCTAATGGTGGTAAGACTTCAAAAGAATAGGGATCAAGTATGACAGCTTCATAGTTTTGAAGATGCTCCAAGCCTGTATACGTGGTGTACGGCGTAAAATGGTATTTTTGCATCTGCGCTTCTTGCACTTGAGGTGAAGCAAAAAGGCTTGTATCAAAAATTATATCAAGATGTTCTGGCGCAAAAGAACGCACTAGATTAGCATAAAAACTCAATAAAAACTCATGGCTGAAAAATATAGCTACGGGCTTTTTTATCGTATTAGAAGCCATTACAGAAGAAGCTTGAGGCAAAAGACGCCCTATATTTTGCCAAAGCAAAGCGGTTTGCTGTGCTTTTTTTTGTGTATCTGTTTCTGCACGCCCTTGCACTTTTTTTAACTCTGCCACCAAGAGCGCTAAGGGGGATGTGGCTTTTGTAAGAGGCTCGGCACAGGATTTACTGGCAGTGCTGTAGTACTGCAAACCTTGCTGAAAACAATCTTCTATTTCTGTTTTATACTGCGCCACCAAGGCGGGAAAACGCATACTTAATTGCGTCCACGCATACAGCGCGGCAAAATAATCGGCTTCTTGCCTATTTTGCATATGGGCGCGCGCTTGCTGTACAAGTGTTTCACTGTTGCCCACAGTAAAAGCCATAAAGCCCTCAGCCTTGCCGCTGTGAATATAATGCACAAAGGGATTGATATTTTTTCGCGCAATATGCGGATAAAATTCTAAATATAAGGCGCTGTCAAACCACGGCGTGGGGTTTCTCCCCTCAGCAGAACCATAGCATACATAATGCTCTAGGGCATTTAAACCCAACTGCGCCACATCGGCATAACACGCTGTATAATAGGC
>CAYJFR010000052.1:0-12363 GCA_964369335.1 uncultured Desulfovibrionaceae bacterium
TGGTAAAATCTTCACCGTCATGCACATCTTGTAAAGCGCGTAAACGCTGCGCCGCTACCCAAACATCATTGCTACCAGCTCCAAGCACAGCATCTACAAGCAAAGTATTGGCGCCGTGCCCTTGGAAGAAGTTCTTCAAACGCGCCGCAAAAAATTCTTCAAGCTTTTGCAAGCAAGCGTCTTTTTCAAGCTTCCACGCTTTTTCGCCGTACAAGCCTAGAGCGTATTCCAAGAAAGCGCGCACATCTACACGCAGATTAAATTCTAAAATACAACGGGTTATGGCAAGAACGCAACGACGTAAAGCGTTGGGATCTGCCGCACCTGTAGGAATCATACCAAGCCCAAAGCAACCGACTAAAGTGTCTGCTTTGTCTGCCATGGAAAGGAAAGCTCCCAATTGAGAAGAAGGCACAGAAGATTCTGGGCCTGTGGGCAAATACTGCTCTTGTAACGCTAAGGAAACAGCCGTATTTTCACCTTTCTTCTGTGCGTAAATACCGCCCATAATACCTTGAAGGGTATCAAACTCCCCTACCATACCAGAAACAAGATCCGCTTTAGAAAGACGTCCTGCGCGTGCGGCATCGGAAGAAGAAATATCCGCTTTGCAATGCTCCACAAGCCATGCACATAATTTTTCAAGACGGCGGGTCTTATCTCCCATAGAACCTAAAGGACCTAAGAAAATAACAGAATCCAACTTTTCAAGCCATGCATCCAAAGGCGCTTCCAAATCGGAATTCCAGAAAAAGCGTGCATCCTCAAGGCGAGCGCGTAACACACGTTCCCATCCTTTTTGCACAATGGACACGTCAGGTGGCGTCATGTTGAGTACGGTTAAAAAGTGCGGCAAGAGATTTCCTTGGGCATCTTCCAAACCAAAGCTTTTTTGATGACTTTCCATACTGGTCAATAAAGCTTCACGCGGCACTTCAAGGAAGGAAGGATCAATATTGCCTATCATGGGCACAGCGTGCTCCACAAGCCCTTGCACTTCATCTAGCAAGGAGTCTTTCCACAAAATAGTACCACCAAGGGCAGCGGCGGCAGCATTACCCTTTTCAATAATGGTATTGCGGCGCACTGTGGCGTCAGGCTCCACACCCAAGGCTCTGACTGTAGCAAGATATTCCGTAGCATGAGCCACAGCAACAGCAAGACCGCCGTCACTTTGCTTACCATGAATACGGTGTCCCCACGTCATTCTGTCTGAAGTAATAGGGCCTACGGTAAAGGGCACAATGGCATCATCAAACAGCGCTAACACCCAACGCAAAGGGCGTGCATAAGCAAAGCTTTGTGAGCCCCAACGCATCTTTTTAGCAAAGGGCTGAGCCGCAATAATGGCAGGACAAATTTCTTCCAAAAGCTTGGAAGCCAAAGCACCGCCAGTTTTTTTACGTACAGCAAGGTAGCGTCCCTTGGGCGTTTCTTCCACAAAAATATCCGCCAAGGTAACACCATTGGTACGCAAAAAGCCTTCTAAAGCCTTAGTAGGCTTGCCTTCTGCATCATAGGCAATACGCTCAGGTGGGCCAGAAACAAGCTCTTCTTTTTCTTGCTGAACAGCTTGCACATCTTCAAGAAAAACCACAGCGCGACGTGGGCTTGCCATAACGCGTACCTGACCGTACACAATGCCCACTTCATCTAAAGCTGTGCTAAAACGCTTTTGTAATTCCGCTTCCTCAGTGGCTAAAAAGCGAGCGGGGATTTCTTCACTACCAATTTCAAGAACAAACAAAGACATATTTCTTCCCCTACTTTTGTAACATGGGATAGCCAAGGCTTTCACGCTGTGCAGCATACAGCTGCGCCACACCAGAAGCAAGCGCACGCACTCGTCCAATATAGCCTGTACGCTCCGTAATAGAGATGGCGCCACGCGCATCAAGCATATTAAAGGTATGCGAGCATTTTAAACAATAGTCATAGGCTGGCCAAGGCAAGGACTCTGCAATAAGTTTTTTACACTCTGCTTCATATTCATTAAAGAAATTTAACAGCATAGCAGCATTACTTGCTTCAAAATTATAACGCGACTGCTCCACTTCATTTTGATGATAAATCTGCCCATAAGTGACATTTTCATTCCACTTAAGGTCATACACAGACTCAACGCCTTGAAGATACATGGCAAGACGCTCAAGACCATAGGTCAACTCTACGCTGATGGGATGTAAGTCAATGCCCCCCACCTGCTGAAAATAGGTAAATTGCGTGACTTCCATACCATTAAGCCACACTTCCCAGCCTAAGCCCCATGCGCCAAGAGTGGGAGATTCCCAATCGTCTTCCACAAAGCGAATATCGTTTTTGCTTGCGTCCAAACCCAAAGCCTGCAAGCTTTCTAAATAAAGCTCTTGCACATTTTCAGGAGAAGGCTTTAAAATAACTTGATATTGATAGTAGCGTTGCAAACGGTTGGGATTTTCCCCATACCGCCCGTCTGTGGGGCGACGACAAGGCTCCACATACGCCACTGACCAAGGCTCAGGCCCAAGAACGCGCAAAAAAGTATGCGGGTTAAATGTTCCCGCGCCACATTCGATATCACATGGCTGTTCAATTACACAGCCGTGCTTTGCCCAAAAACCCTGTAAAGTGAGGATAATGTCCTGAAAATACATGAATGACCCTTTTTCTGTTGATTAAACCCGTCTAAAACGTCCCTCTTCCCACGCAATACCAAGATGAAATTGTACAAAACCATCAATGGCACGAAAGCATCTTTGCCTATCTTGAGCAGACAAAGAAAAAATATCCCATTCATGGGCAGGCGCTCTTTCTACCTTTTGTAATACGCTCAAAACCTCTGCAGAAAGATGTACTGAATACGCCAAAGAATTTCTACGCGATTCACATTGCACGCAATGCGCACTGCCCGCGTCCATATGAAAAATACTTTCTCTATGCGTAAGCGCCTCGCCACACACTGTGCATGTGTGCCATGCAGGCGCAAAGCCTTGTTCTGAGGCCATACGCAAACGAAATAATACAGGATATAAAGAATGAGGACGATTTTCCCCCTCAAAAAGCACAAAAAACTCTTGTAAAAGAGCATATCCTGCCGCTGCGCCGTCTTGAGAAACGCCAAAAGCTTCTAAAAATTTGATGCAATTCATGAGCATACCCACGCGGCCCAAATCATGGCGTAGCCTCTGCGGCCCATGCTGTAATGTGCCCTCTTCTAAAACCAAATACTGCCCGCCACGACTGCTCTTTACACGGCAAGAAATAGTGTTCAGCACATCAAGACAACCGCAAAAACGGCGACGGCTACGACTTCCTCCAAAAGCAAAAACTGTCATAAGACCGCGCTTTTGTGAGAAAATTCGTAGCCACATATCAGCTTCGCGAAATCGCCCCGTTTGTAGCACAATGGCGGAATCGTTCCATTCCATATTTTATCTAGGTGGGAAAACCACCGTTTTTTCTTCTCCATCGCGCCCAAAAGAAGCCACTTCTTTTCCATTATAATGGATACGCACGCCGCCTGCATTGCCTAAAGTCAAACTCAAAGTTTCTTCAAAAGTGAGCGCAAAGGTATCGCCTGGTTTTAAAGAAAATTGGCGCTTGCTGGCATTGTCCGCCGCAGAGTGTAGCCATGTGTCAGTCAAGGCAGTAATAATAATCTTATGTGGGCCAGAGGCATCAAGGCGCGCTCCCGAAGAAGCTTTTTGCTCTTGTTTTGCCACTTGTACAGTGGAAGCTTGTACTACTTGCGGCTTAGGAGCGGCCACAGGTTTTGTAGCTTCGCTTTTTACCACGGCGGCTTCTTGCTTTTTGTCGCTTTGAGGCTCGCTCGCTTTAGGCGTATTCTTTTCTGCAGTTTCCGTACTAGCCGGAGCTACAGCAGGAGCCGCTTGCACTGGAGCACTTTTTTGCTCAGAAGCTTTTGGAGCCGTACTTTGTTGCGGTTTCTCTTCTTGAGGCAAAGCCGGCGCTGGCTGCGCCGCATTTAAATGCATACCTTGCAATTCAGAAAATAAGGCCGCATCGCGAAAATACCACACGCCCGCGCCTGCAGCAGAAACAAAGCCCAACAAAAGCAGAAGAGGCACAAAGCTTGATTTCTTCTTTTGTTGCACCGGCGGTCTTTCAAGAGAGGAAGACTTTGCAACTTCTTCGCCTTCCTCATACAAAACCTCTTCCGCCAAAAGCTCTTGAACATCTAATTCAAGAAATTTCCCATAAGCAGAGACAAAACCCCGCACATAGACAGCATGAGGAAGGGAAGCTGCGTCACCGGCTTCCAAAGCGCGCAACACTCGCGAACTAATTTTTAAACCATAAGCCACATCTTCTACGGAGAGGTTCTTTTTTTCCCTTTCTGCACGTAAAAGCTGCCCCAATTCTTCAAGCGTCATAGACATATGCACTACCTGTTTCCATGAAATTACACATTAAATGCGAATATCAACCACAGCTTTTTCTCTTAATTGCTTTACATACTCTTCAAAACGAGCTTTCAAGCGTGGTTCACGTACCATCTGCGAAGCAATAGGCTCTGCTTCAGCAAAAGTCATGGTTGTTCCGCCCTTGGTGGACTTTATCACCTTAAATTGCGTTCTTTTGCCGTTGAGCATGATCACTGGAGACACACCGCCCTCTGGCACAGCCTTAATAAATTTTACCAACTGCGGAGGCATTTTTGAAAAGTCCACAGGACCGATAACACCGCCACCTTCTTTGTTAGGGCCTACAGAAATTTGCTTGGCAATAACTTCAAACTTTTTTGTATCCTTTTTGATTCTGGCGGCCAAAATATCGGCGTCCACATTGTCAGGATACGCAAGCAACGCCAAAACAGTTTCAGATTTTGTGACAAATTTACTCAAGTTGGCATTGTAGTACGCGCGAACTTCATCCGGCGTCACCACAATTTTGCGCCCTACCATGGCGCCCATAAGCTTTTGGCGTAAAATAGAATTACCTATACGTGCTTGTAGAGCTTGAATGCTCAAGCCTTCTTTTTTCATTTGCTTTTCAAAATTAGCTTTAGAAAGTCCGCTTTGTTGCATCATTTGTCCAATTTCTGCATCAATTTCCGTAGTAGTTGCCGCAAGACCTTGTTTTTCTGCAGCATCCACAATAAGCAATTCCAAAATCATATTGTCCAAAGTTTCGGCATAAATTTCACGAACTCGAGGGCTATTAGGAGATTTTTTAGCATCAATGCCTTCTTTAGCTAAAGCAGAAGCCGCTTGTCGTTGTAAATCAAAGTAAGAAATCATTCTTCCATTTACCACGGCGGCCACTTGGTTTATGGCGGCAGCTTGTGCCACACTGGCTAACAATATAATACTCATACAGATATAAAGAATCTTTTTCACAGTAACTCCTGTTTTCTCTAACTTTTTTATTTATAAAAAGGATTTCATTCAAAATGAAAAATCCTCTTTTTCAAGCAATATGCGCTGCATTAAAAAAATATATCCGCACTCTAGCGTCTTTCTTGGCAACTTGCAATGCTCTTATTAACCTTTTTAAAAAACATATAACATACTATAATCACTACATTTAATATACATTTTGTATAACATGTTTGGACACCTCAATCTTAGCCGCAAGCACAGCCTCTTCAAGCCATTTCTCAAAAATATCTATGAGTTGCTCTTCGGCAAGAAATTCTTCAATATAGACGTACGCCTCTCCAGCTGTTAATTCTCTGGCAGGAATGAATTTTTCCAGACAGAAAAGAGAAAAATGCTCTTCTTCTTTGAAAACTTCTGTACAGCCTGTCCCTTTTAAAGCAAAAATATGTTTTTGCCACGCTTCGGGCACTTCGCTTTTCACCAAGGACATTTTAGACGGATCAAGTTCGCCCACACGCCCAAGCAAATCCTCTAAACTCTTAATGCCTTTTAGCGTCGCCTTATCCGCAACATTGACGCCATAGACATCATAGCTTTCTTCCAGCACAAAAGTCTCTTTATATTTTTGATAGTAGGCTTCTACATCCTCTAAAGAGGGAACAAAGTTTTTTCGCAGAACTTGATCTGTAAATACTTGTAAACCAAGACTATAGCGTAAAGTTTCTCGCCAAGCATCTAAGTCTAAAGCATGCTCTTGAAAGTATTTTTCAAACTCTCCATCAGGATAGTCAGAACGGATTTCTTTCTCATATGCCGTCACCATCTCTTGCGTAATGGGTAGTTTTCTACGCTCTAAATCCTGTAAAATAAGCTCATACATGATAAGACTACCCAAGGCTCTGCCGTAATTTTTCCGCAATTCGTGCAAAGAGAATTGCTCAAAAATTTCCGTATCAGCCATATCCGCTTCTTCAAAAGCTTGTAATGTACGTAAAACAATGGGTTTTCCGTTCACTGTAGCTACTAAACCTGCTGGCTGATCCTTAGAGAGGCAGCCAGTGAGCAAAGTTAAAAGCAGACACAAAGACAGCACAAGGGAATATCTCCCCAAGCTTCGACCCTTCCAAAGTTGCGTCAAACGCTCTTGCTCATATTTTTTTTGCCCATAAATACGTCCCATGGACACCTACCTTACTTCTCATTTTCTTATATCTATCAAGAAATGTATGACATTACAATAATTTTTCATGCTAAAATCCTCTGCTCTCAGTCTCGTCAAAGCGCGCTTGAGAAAGATGAAATTTTCTCACGACTTTTTCAAAGAAAGAAGCATAGCTCCTATGGTCTCAAGATGAGACACAAAGGAAACATCTTGCGCTGTAAAACGGATTTCAAGAGTTGCCGGAGGTAAAGGGCGCAGTGTATAGCCAGTTTTGCCGCCTGCACTCACAAGTGCCACAAGCTTTTCCGTATCAAGGCTCTCTTGCCCTTTATCCCAATGCACAACAATTTTATGCGCATAAATATCCGCTTTTTGCGCCTGTAAACTGCCCAATAATTGCTTAAAATACAGCACAGCCAAAAAGTTTTCAAACTCCACAGGAAAAGAACCAAAACGGTCGCGCATAGCCAGACTGATATCTTCGCGCGCCGCGCCGTCCACAGCCGAACTTAAAGCTTTATAATAGCGCAAACGTTCACGCCCATCTTGCACATAAGATTGGGGGATATGCGCCGCAACACCGATGGTCAACTCTGTTTCCATGTTCACAGAAGAAGGCGTTCCTTTTAAACGACTGACGGCCTCTTCAAGCATCTCTAGGAACAAATCAAGCCCCAAGCGTGTCATATGCCCTGACTGCACTTCACCTAAAATATTCCCAGCACCGCGCAAGCGCAAATCTTCCATGGCAACTTGAAAACCCGCACCTAAGTAGTCCAGTTCTAAAATAATACGCAAACGCTCACGCGAAGTATCTGAAAGTCTGTGCTCTTCTGGTACTACAAAAAAAGCGTAGGCTTGTCTGTCAGAACGCCCCACACGCCCACGTAATTGATATAATTGCCCCAGCCCAAACATATGCGCTTGATCCACAATAAGCGTATTGGCGCGCGGAAAGTCTAAGCCAGATTCCACAATGGACGTACACACAAGCACATCAAGCTCTCCATGCCAAAATTTATGCATGGTTTCTTCTAAATCTTTTTCGCCCATTTGCCCATGTGCCATGCCAATACGCGCATGCGGCACAAGACCACGTACATATTCCGCCACACGCTCCAAGCCTTGAACTCTATTATAGACCCAAAAGACTTGCCCTTCACGCTGTATTTCACGCTCTAAAACTTCTTTTAATACCTTGCCGTCACGTTGTAAAATGGCTGTAGACACAGGTCTGCGCTCTGGCGGCGCCGTTTCTATAATAGAAAGTTCACGAATACCCGACATGGAAAGTTGCAAGGTACGCGGAATGGGCGTCGCCGTCAGTGTCAACGCGTCCACATTTTTTTTCAAGGCTTTCATTTTTTCTTTATGACGCACACCAAAACGCTGTTCTTCATCCAAAATAAGCAAACCTAAATTGGGCAAGACAACATCCTTTGAAAGCAATCTATGTGTCCCTACTACTATATCAATTTGCCCTTGTTCAGCGGCTTTGAGCACATCTTTTTGCTTTTGCTTACTCACAAAGCGGCTGAGCAAGCCCACATTAATGGGAAAACCTGCCAAACGCTGGCGAAAAGTTTGATAATGTTGCTCAGCAAGTACAGTGGTAGGACACAGCAAAGCCACTTGTCGCCCCTCTGCCGCCGCTCGAAAAGACGCTCGCAAAGCCACTTCAGTCTTGCCAAAGCCCACATCGCCGCAGACCAGCCTGTCCATAGGCTCATTTTTTTCCATATCATCTAACACATCTTGTATGGCTTTGGCTTGGTCTGGCGTTTCCTCAAAACCAAATGTAGCTTCAAACTCACGAAAAAGTTCGTCGGGTGGGCCATAGCTGAAGCCCTTTGTCACTTTGCGCAAGGCATACATTTCCACCAAATCCGCGGCGATTTTTTCAATAGCTTTACGCGCTTTATCTTTGGAATTTTGCCATAAAGAGCCGCCCAATTTATCTAGCGTAGGGTCAACGCCATCGCCACCTTTAAAACGCTGAATTAAAGATAGTCTGTCAGCAGGCACGTAGAGCTTATCAGCACCAGAATACTCTAACAAGAGGTAATCATTACTACTTTGCCCCATATCCATATGATGTAAGCCTGCAAAGCGCGCAATGCCATAGTCCCTATGAACCAGTAAATCTCCTACGGTGAGGTCATCAAAACGATCCAAACCACGAAAAGCCCCAGCGGCTGTACGTGTGCGTTTTTCTGCCTTGGGATAGAGAATATCTTCTCCTAAAACGCGCACATTATCCCAAAGCAAATCCACACCGCCGCGCCACGGCGCCACTAAAGCGAAAATGCCCTCTCCTTGCGCGGCATATCGCAAGTGTGGCACTATACCGTCTTGCTCCGCCAAGGCTAAAAATTTCGCACGACTGCGCTCATTGGCAAAAGAAAGAATGACCTGTCTTTTTTCCCCTTGCCACGCCTTTAAGCCAGCCACCAACTGCTGCCAAGGTCTGTCTTGCACCCTTTGCGCCACCTCTGCTGTGCCATCGGATACCATATCCTGCACAAAAAGCTCCGCAAAAGAATGCAACTGCCTTTCCTGTAAATCCACGTACTTTCCAGAAGGAGCGCTCTGCGCCACCGTAGGAATACCTTCTAAAGCGTCACCAATGGCAGAGCCCATGACCAAAGGCTCTTGGTAAATAAGAGGTGCGTCTTTCCACAGTGCAAACACTGAAGCCACATCACGCAAAACCATGCGCGCCTGCTGTGGTACGGCAACCTCATCACTTTCAATACGTTCTGCCAAAGTACGCGCCGTACTCTCAAGCTCCTCTTGCGTATCCGCCTCACCAGGAAGCAACCACACACAATCCTTGAGAAGCCACTCTTCCAAAACCGTTGGAGCATCATAGAAAGTCCCTGGCAAAAGCCCAGCACCACCTATGCCCGCATTTTTCTTGAAATCATGCAGAGCATTTTCATCAAGCATACCTTTTTGCAACAAACGCTCCCAACGCTGTAAGGCTTTTTTATGCAAGCCCTCACCAGCGGCAATGGGTATGGGAGATAAAAGCGTCACTTGAGAAATAGAAGCTAAAGAACGCTGTGACACAGCATCAAAAAGGCGCATATCTTCCAGCATATCGCCAAAAAATTCTAAGCGTACAGGCTTTTCATAACCTGGAGGAAAAATATCTAAAATATCACCGCGACGCGCCAACTCTCCCGCACGCGACACCATTTGTACACGCTCATAGCCCCACACAACAGCCTGTTCCACCAGTAAATCAGGGGACATGTCACTATTTTTATGCAAAGTGAGTTCATGGTCAGAAAAAAAGCTTTGCGGCATATACTTAACCAGCAAACTTTCTGGCGTGAGAACCAAACACGAGGGCTTTTTGTATTGCAAAGCGTAAAAAGTTGCCATGCGCTCCGCCCACAAGGATTGTATCCCTGTATTGGCTATACCTGGAGGCAAGAAAAGCAAGGGAGATTGCCAACGAACTTTGTCCACAGCTGAGGCAGAATGCGAAATATCCGCCGAAAAAAGCGTTAAAAAGCCTCGAGCAGCATTAAATTCTTCACGCGTGCGCACAAGCAAAACAGTGCTGCGCCCTTCTTCAAGATAGTGCAGTGCTAAACGACAGCGACTTGCCATACCGCTACGCGTGAGATGACAGCTTTCTTTATTTTTGAGAATTTCTTTTAAAATAGACATAATAATTATGGGGATATATATTTCATTCCACACAAAAGTGTAGACACAAGGGGGTTACATTTGTACTGCGCGAAAGATATGCACACAAAGGTGTCTTGTCAAATGAAGAAGAGCACCGCATGCTCTGACACGGTGCTCACAAGGCATATTACAGTCTTATTCTAAAGCTTGTTGCAAGGCGTTTTCAAGGCTTTCCTGCGTATAAATATCACGTATAACCACAGGGCTTTGCGCTGTATCACCCACACCAAAAACAGCAGTGAAAGGAATACTTTTACTGCCGAGAGCGTGCAATAAAGCCTCACCGTCAACATTGTCACGTGTAATATCTACCCTAATAAGCTCTATGCCATATTGCTCTTGCCATTTCTGTAAATTTTCTTCTGTGAGCACAGTCTTTTCCACATATTTACAATTAGGGCACCAATCCGCCGTAAATTCCACAAGTAAAGGCTTTTTACCCAAGACCTCTTGAAAAGAAGTGGTAGTAAAAGACTGCCATGCTACATGTACTTTTGTAGGTTCTTGTCCTGCATACGCCACCACGCCGACCATGCTTATAATAAAAGCAAAAGCGAGCATACGCCGACGCCTTGCAGGCGCTGCCAAGCCTCCAAATTGCCCCCAAATCCACGCCATAATGGCAAGGAACAGCAAAGAAAATAATACAGGTATATGCGCATACTTAGGCAAGATGGAAAAGATGTATATAACTGTGCCCAAGAGGAAGAAAGCTACTATTTTTTCTAGCAATATCATCCACGCGCCCGGCTTGGGTAAAAAACGCACCCATTGCGGCTGCCATGCAAACAATATATAAGGCAAAGTCATACCCACGCCCACAGCCACAACAATAAGCACTATAAAGTGGAGAGGTTGCAAGAAAGCCCATGAAAGAACGCCTCCCAAAAGAGGACCGCTGCACGGCGTTGCTAAAAGCGTTGCCACCATACCTGTCATAAAGGCTTGCTGACGCGCATCACCTGCACTAGAACTTTTCATATCAAGCATAGGCAAGGTGAATACACCCAACAAAGAAAGGGCTAAAACAAAAATGATGACCAACATGGCTAAAACAAAAGTCACGTTTTGAAACAATTCACCCCACATAAGCCCTAACGTACCTAACACAAGCCCTAAGAAGATAAATTGCGTCAAAATGCCCGCTGCGAAAAAAAGATTATGTTCACGAAAGGCACGCACGCGCCCCTCGCCTTCTTCTGTAAGCATAAGAGATTGCATTTTAAGCGTTAATACTGGTAACACACAGGGCATAAGGTTCAGAATAAGCCCTGCTAACAAGCCTAGCAAAAGAGCCTTGCCCAAACTGTCTACTTCCAGTGACTGCGCCCATACGCGCGGAGAGAAAGACCATGTGTCTTTTGCTACTTCTTGATGAAGAGAGAGCAGTCCAGCTTGATTTACTGTAGAATCGTTAAAGCGTGCAAGCCCTGCGGCCAAACCAGATACATTTTCTTGCGTTTCAGAATCTGAAGACAATAAACTTTGCCCAAACGTCGTTTCAGGCGTCGTATCAGGAAAAGCCACCGCGCCGTATTGTACAGCGTGCGTCCACACATCCGCATAAGACTGTTTTTCTAAAGAAGGCAGATTTTGTAAAATTTCTGACGAAAGAGTAAATGACAAAGGCATACGCACAGGCAAGCAATGCTTTGTAGAACATAATAATAACGAAAGCTTAGCCTGTATACTTTCTTTCGTGAAATCAGCATTTTGCAAAGAATTTAGATTTACAAAAAGATAGACTTTATCCGTAAAGGCGGAGATAAGCTTGCCTTTTTCATAATAGTCTTCTCTTTCCTTTCCCCAAGGCATGTACACAGGTAAATATTGCCCTGTCGCACTTCTTACAACCAACTGCGTAGCCTGTTCAGCATCCACAAGCTCACCTGAAGAGTTTTTAGGCGCATAGGCATAATAGTTTTCTGCAATATCTAACTCCACTACAGCCCACAACTTATTTTCTTGCTGCACATACTGCACTTGAACAGTAAGCCCTTGAGGAATTTCCTCCCCAAAGGCTAATGACTGCAAAGAAAGCAAAAAAACAAACATCATTAAAGAAAAAAATTTTATATATATTTTAGGTAATTTCATAAATTTTCCCACTATGAAAAAGTTTTTTAAGAAAATGGCTTGACGAAGAGCACCTCTTGGGCATATAACCCTCTTCGTCGA
>CAYJFR010000053.1:0-8798 GCA_964369335.1 uncultured Desulfovibrionaceae bacterium
CGTTGAAGGTGAGAGCCTTCCGGGGGTTCGAATCCCTCCCCCTCCGCCATTATTTTAATGATTTACGTATTAATATTGTCCTAAATCGCTGTAAAAAGTGATTTAGGACTTTTTTTGCACCCTTGATACGAATTTATGGGGTCTTCACCAAGGATATGGTGGGGCAGCATGAACATTAGTGCTCCTGACTGCATTGCCAGTGTTAAGGTTGATTTGTTCAATTACTATTCTTCACCCATAGTCACTTGGAATAAAGAAAATGAAACTTGGGAGTTGAGCGAAGAAGGAATGGATTTTGGTTATGGTAATGTGTGTATTGATCCCCTCCTTGGCAATGCCAAAGACGGTTATACAGTCAACTTCACCTACACCATAATTGAAACTGCCAATCGTCCTTATGGTGAAAGTACTGAATTATTTATTCAGTTTATACTGGCACAGCAGGAAAGACCACAGGCTGTCTGACAATGGGTAAAATGCAAAAGAACGTATTGAGAAATAGCCCCTAGAGGAATTTTTTACATAGTGTGATCTAAAAGCTTGAACAGTTCCTTTTGTGAAGGCAGTACTTGCAAAAAGTTTTGTATATTTTCCGCAAAAGTACTTTGCTGTGCATAGGCATAGTACAGTTGTAGCTCTGGCAATGTTTCTTTGAGTATAACTTTACGCAAGGCGCCCATATTTATATCATGGTCTAAAAAATATCCTGGGAAGAAAGCGGCATACTTGCTGTGAGGCAAAAAGCGTCTGTTGATGGGGAGGGTAAATTCTTCGCTGTGTCTAGGGATAAAGTTATTTTCTGCAAAATACTCTCGTAAGCAAGTGGCAAAGCCTGAGTCGTCTTTGGGCAAAAGTAGAGGCACATTTTCTAATTCATGAATGCTTATGGGGCCGTCTTGTCCTAAAGGATTGCTGGTACATACTAGTAAAGCTGTTTCACAAGAGACCAGTTCTTTAATGTACAGTCCATTTTCATAAGGATGATGTTCTAACAAGCCCACATGGATTTCTTTATTTTTTAGCTGTTGTAAGACTTTCTCTTGCACTTCTGCTGTAAGATGCACAGAAAGATGTTTTTTCATATTGGACAGGTAAGGCATAAGTTTAGGAATAATGCATTGCAGATGCATAAAGTGTGCGCCTAGCTCTAAGGTGCTTTCTTGCGTGGCGTGCATTTGCGAAATCTGTTCTTCCAGTTGTTGTGCTTGCAAAAAAAGTTTTTCCACTTCAGGAAAAAGCTTTTCGCCGCTTCGAGTTAACGAAAATTTTCCGTTAACCCGTACTATAAGGGAAAATCCCAAGTTCTCTTCTAGCCTCTTTAATTGTGCACTCACTGCAGGTGGAGAGACGTGCAAAAACTTCGCCGCTTTACGTACGCCTTTATGCAATACCACCATATAAAAAAAGTACATTTGATTCAGATTTATTTGTAATGCCATACCACTTCCTCTAAAAGTATAGGAAAGTATATTTGGTAAAAAACTTCACAATTGAAGTCTTTTTGTTAACAAAATATATACAATGTAGTTAATTTTTGTAACTTTACAGCAACACTTTCCTTGCCTATACCTCTACAACAAGTGAATATGATTTTCAAGTTTAATCTCAGAGGATATTGTTTTTTTGAAAAACAATGAGAACACTTAAAAGTCAGTTTGCGATAAGAGGTATTAAATTTACTAAAATCAAGGTTAGGAGAGGAACGCATGTTTCAACGGAAGGCAAAAGGTTTGGGAAAAAAAACACAAAATCGTAAGGTAGGCACAAAAAACTTGTGCATTAAGGGTAAAAAATCTTTACGCATGGCAGCCTTTATGGGCTTTATTTTTGGTTCCATGTTATTACCCTGCAATGGTTTTGCCGCAGAGGCAGAACCTGTTGTAGAAACAGGCACCGTAGTTGTTACGGGTACAAGAACAGAACAACTTGTGGAAGATGTACCCCAAACCATGCAGGTTTTTACCAGAGAAGATATTGAGCGTATGGGCGCTTCCAATGTGCGCGATATTTTAAACACAGCCACTGGTGTTTCCTTGGAAGGTCAAAAGGGCGCCATCAATATCCGTGGTATGGGCTTTGGAACTTCTGTTTTGCTTATCAATGGACGTAAAATTACTCCCGTAGAAAATGTAAAAGATGCGCAGAACTGGTATACCAACAATATCAATGCCAATAGTATTGAGCGCATCGAAATTATCCGCGGGCAGGGCGGTGCTTTGTATGGTTCTGACGCTGTTGGTGGTGTTATCAACATTATTACCAAGAAGAGTGAAGAGCGCGGTGGTTCTGTCGGTGTGGTTATGGGTAATGAGTATTTCCAAAACTATTGGCAGCTTGACACAGGTAAGATAGGCGGTTTTGACGCTATCTTCAACGCCTCTGCCAAAATCAATTATCCTGGTATTAAGGATACCAACAGATTTGTTTCTGGTACTGACACCAAGACTGGTGGCTGGTATAAGAGCGCTGATGGTTATGAACTGGCTTTCAACTTAGATATGGGCTATGCCTTTAACGATGACCATGAAATTCGTTTTGTAGGTAATTATGGTACTAGAGATAATACCACCGATGGCAAATCAACTGAAACTTCAGCTGTGACTACCAGCTATGACAGTAAGCGCAGCTATAGCGGCGCCCTTGTGTATACTGGTAACACTGAAAATCACGGTTTCAATGTGTCCGCCACATATAGCGAAGCTCAGGTAGATAAATTTTCTAGCGGCAGTCGTTATTATACAGATATTTTCACAAACTTGACCTTAAATGCTTATGATTCATGGTCTATCACAGACTGGAACACTTTCACCTTTGGTGGTGAGTATTCGCACTCAACCACGAACCAAATAGCAGCAAAGCAAGGCGATACCTTGGATTATTGGTCTTTGTTTGTGTCCAATGAAACAGCGCTTTTTGATGACAGCGTCTTCATTCTTTTACAAGGTCGTTATGACCATTACGATGCCGACTTTGGTGGTGCTTTTACGCCTAACATCGGTGTAACTTGGGAATTCATCGAAGACCATCGCCTCAAAGCCAACTGGGGTATGGGCTTCAGAGCTCCTACACTCATTGAAATGTTCGGTTCTGAAACCACAGGTAACGGTACAGTCTATGGTAGTCCTGATTTGAAGCCTGAAAAGAGTAAAAACTTTGAAGTTCGCTACGAAGGCAAGTACGGGCCTGTGTCAGGTTCTGCAAGCTATTACTATAGCTATGTGGAAGATAAAATTTCCAGTAACGAAACTTTTGACTACGCAACCTATCCCGCACTCACCACTACAGGTAGATCCTATGCACGTACCAATATCGGTAAAGCAAGAGTTCAAGGCGTAGAATTGGAATTGGCTTACAAAATCCATGATTATGTCACTGTGAAGGGCTCTTATGTGTATAGCGATGCGCACAATATTACTGATAATACTCGTCTGACCTACACAGCCACCGATGTTATCAATGGTGGTATCTATTTCTCCTACCCAGAGTGGGGTCTTTCTGCCGACCTTTGGGCAACGTATAATGAGAACTACAAAGCTAGCACCACTGCTACCTATGATTACTACAATGTGAACTTCTCCGCCGCCAAAACTTGGGGTGATGAAGATCAATATAAAGTCACTCTTGCCTTGTATAACTTCTTACAAAGCAAAAACAATGCTGACAACATCACGTCCCTCAATCCTTTTGAAGTACGTGTAGGCTTTGAAATGAAATTCTAAGACTTTTGTAAGAGGTAAAAACACCGTACTTCCTGTATTTGGATCTTCGTCTATCCAAAAAAGGTGTTTTTACCTCTTTTCTTTCCATGAAGGAATATGATGTAGGCTCATAGTGAGTCTTTTTTTTTGTCTTGTGGATTGCGGTGAACTCTTTGGTGAAGAACCACCATCACCACGTGATGGTGGTTTTTTCCACAAAAAAAGCGCCTATTTTCATAAGCGCTACTTTTTTTGCTGGTGGGCAGTGAGGGGATCGAACCCCCGACATCCGCCTTGTAAGGGCGGCGCTCTACCAGCTGAGCTAACTGCCCGCAAGAACGTTTCTATACAAAGGGCTCTTACTTGTCAACTCTTTTGTGACATTTTTGTAAAGTTTGTGATTATGGTGTAAAAGCTTTGTGTGAATATCTTGTATTTATAGGAATAATACGTCAAAAAAGGGAGAAAGCAAAGCTCTCTCCCTTTTATATATCAGCAGGCTGTTAAAAGTTTTAACGGCGCTGTTTTACGTAATTACATAACACCTTGTTCAATCATGGCGTCAGCAACTTTACGGAAGCCGGCAATGTTGCCGCCAAGTACATAATCACCGGGCTTATCAAATTCGTTGGCAGCAGAGCTGGCAGCGGTGAAGATACCCTTCATGATGTTTTGAAGTTTAGTGTCTACTTCGTTGAATGTCCAAGGTTGCATGCTGGAGTTTTGAGCCATTTCGAGCTGACTGGTGGCAACACCACCAGCATTGGCACACTTTGCAGGACCGTATGCAATTTTTGCATCAAGGAATGCAGCAATAGCTTCTGGAGTAGAAGGCATGTTAGCGCCTTCGCTTACGCAGTAGCAGCCGTTTTTAAGAAGAGCTTTAGCATCTTCTACGGTGAGTTCGTTTTGTGTGGCAGATGGGAAGGCAAGGTCGCACTTTTGATGCCATACAGCGTGTTGATCTTTACCGTAATCTTTAACAGGAATGTATTTTGCGTCTTTGCAAAGCTCTGCATAGCGAGTCAAGGAAGCGCGCTCTACTTCTTTCACTTGCTTAAGAACTTCTAAGTTAATACCACTTTCTTGAACGATACAACCTCTGGAGTCAGAAACAGTGATAGCTTTTGCACCTAATTGGTTTAATTTTTCAATGGTGTAAATGGCAACGTTACCAGAACCAGAAACAGTAGCTGTAGCACCCTTGATTTCTTTACCAATGGCGTTAAGCATGTTTTCGGCAAAGTATACGCAGCCGTAACCAGTAGCTTCTGTACGAGCAAGAGAACCGCCCCAACGCAAGCCTTTACCTGTAAGAACGCCTTCAAATTGACCTGTAAGGCGCTTATATTGACCAAACATATAGCCAATTTCACGACCGCCAACACCGATGTCACCGGCAGGCACGTCTTGATGTGCGCCAATGATTTTGCTAAGCTCGGTCATGAAAGCTTGGCAAAAACGCATGATTTCGCCGTCGCTCTTACCCTTAGGATCAAAGTCGCTGCCGCCTTTACCACCACCAATCATAAGACCGGTAAGGCTGTTTTTGAAGATTTGCTCAAAACCGAGGAATTTAAGAATGCTGAGGTTTACACTGGGGTGAAAACGCAAACCGCCCTTGTAAGGTCCAAGAGCGGAGTTGAATTGCACGCGATAGCCACGGTTTACTTGAACACGACCTTTGTCGTCTGTCCAAGCAACACGGAACATCAATACGCGCTCAGGCTCGGCAATACGCTCCAAGATGCAGTTTTTCTGATACTTTGATTCACGCTCGAAAAGTGGATCAAGGGTATCAAAAACTTCTGCAGCAGCTTGTAAGAATTCAGGTTCGTTGCGATTGCTTTTTTTAAGACTTTTCAGCGCTTTTTGGGGATAGCTAATGGCCACGAGGGACTCCTTTGGGAAATAAGATGTGTTACATAACTTTGTCAAAATGACTCTTCAACAACAAGAAAACGCCTTGAGAGCGCACTTTATAATGTGTTTTTCCACTTTCTAGTAGAAAAAAGTGTCATAAGCACAGTTACCAGTGTACGAAAAAAAAGAAAGCAAGAAAAGTTTTTTTTTGGACTTTGAGAAATTTTTCTTAATAAAAGAGTCTTTTCCTTCCATCCGTTCTTAGGTATGCTATTTTTACAAGAGAAACACTCATCCTCAAACGGCATTTTGCCAAAGGTTTTTTAATGTCGCACTCTCTATTACAACTTATTGGAAATACTCCTATAATACCTTTAAATGCATTGAATTCTTCCGCATGTGAGGTGTACGTAAAGCTAGAAAATAAAAACCCTGGTGGCTCTATTAAAGATCGTATTGCCATTCATATGATAGACAAAGCCTTAGCGCGCAAAGATATTGTTGCTGGCGGTCATATTGTGGAAGCCACCAGCGGCAATACGGGTATTGCTTTAAGCATGATTGCCGCGCTGTATGGTTTGCATTGTCATATCAGCATGCCCGAAAGCATGAGTATTGAAAGGCAAAAGCTTATGCGTGCCTATGGTGCTCATCTTATGCTCACGCCAGCCAAAGAAGGTATGGCAGGAGCTAACCGTGCTGCTGAAGAGTTTTTACAAAAGAACCCTGACGCTTTTATGGTCAATCAATTCAGCAATGAAGATGCTGTAGAGGCGCATTATCTGCATACAGGGCCAGAGATTCACGCAGAATTTGCTCATAAGGGGCAAATCGTAGACGCCCTTGTGGCAGGTGTGGGCACAGGTTCTACCCTCACAGGCTGCGCTTTGTCTTTGCGTGAAAAATTTCCGCAAATACGTATATGTGCTGTGGAGCCTGAAGAATCTCCTTTATTAAGCACAGGAAAAAGCGCCCCCCACGGTATTCAAGGCATTGGGGCAAACTTTGTTCCCAGTATCTTACGCCGTGAACTCATAGATGAAATTTGCTTGGTGAGTACAGAAGACGCCTTAAACACAGCACGCGCGCTTTTTCAAAAAGAGGGCATAAGTTGCGGCATTTCTTCGGGCGCCAATGTGTGCGCGGCTTTACGTTTGGCAACGCAACCGCACATGCAAGGTAAACGTATTGTCACCTTTATTTGTGACACTGGTGAGCGCTACCTTTCCACAAAACTCTTTGATACAGAATAAGAGGTACTCTTTATGCTCATTCTGGTAATGATGCTAGTGGGCGGTATTTTAGGCGGAATTGTGGCACAAAATAAAGGTCGCAATCTTTTTTTCTGGACATTACTCTGCGGTCTTATGCCGCTGTGTATTTTGATTCTTTTTGCTTTGCCAAAACTTGCGCAATGGGGCGTTACGCGCCCTTGTCCTTTCTGCTTGCGCATCATTCCTTGGAAAGCTCAAATTTGCGGCTATTGCGGGCAGCGTGTTCCTACGCCGCAAGAGCGCCCATGTGCGTATTGTGGTAGTCATTTATGGATAGGCGAAGATGTTTGTCCTCAATGCGGTAAAGAGCGTGCTTCTTCATCATAAACACTTAACAAAAGGCTTAGAAATGAAAAAGAATCTGGCGTTTTTTCTTGTGGTATTCTGTATGATCAGCATGTTTACGGCCTCCTTTGCACAGGCAAAAGAACCCAGTGGCGTTTTGCAAGAAGCTGTGGAGCGTGGTACATTGCGCGTAGGTTTTTCGTCTTTTGTACCTTGGGCTATGCAAGATAAAACAGGAAAATATATCGGTTTTGAAATTGACGTAGCACAGCGCCTTGCCAAGGATTTTGACCTTGAATTAGAAATCCTTCCTACACGCTGGTCTGGTATTATTCCTGCTTTACTAACAGGAAAGTTTGATATGATTATCAGCGGATTGAGCAGCACACCCGCTCGTTCTTTGCGCGTTAACTTCACCATTCCCTATGACCACACTGTTATTGAAGCGGTGGGGCGTAAGGATAAATTAGGCGAGAGCAAAAACTTTGTGGATTTTGACAAACCGGAAACCATTGTAGCTGTGCGCACAGGCACAACAGCCGCCACCGCCGCAAAACTCACTTTGCCCAAAGCCACCATGCGTTATTTTGATGAAGAAGCCTCTGCCGTACAAGAAATGTACAGCGGACGCGCACATATGTTTTTCACTTCAAGCCCTTTAGGCTCTTTTGAGGTGTTAGCTAAACCTGAAGAATTGCGCCATGTGGCAGAAAGTGTTTATCCTCAGCCCATCAGCATTGCCATGCGCAAAGGTGATGCTGACACCGTTAATGCCTTGAATGCGTGGATTTTAAACTTAGAAGCCCAAGGTTGGCTCAAGGAAAGACGTCACTATTGGTTTGAAACCCGTGAATGGGAAAGTTTGTTGAAGTAAGATGGTATAGGAGTTTTTTTGTGAGGGAGGAGAAATATTTCCTTCCTCACAGCCCCTTTTTCAAAAGCCTTGTATTATGAGATTTTTTACGTGGAGAATTATCTTATGAAAAAATGCTTGTGCTTTGTATGCTGTCTATGACGCTTGTGGCATGCGTCGTGCCTCGAAGTTATATATAAATAAATCTTATCGCACGGAAAGAATTTTTTTATTTTTTGCCTTCATTGGGCAAAATACCTTTTTTATAGCCGCTACCTTAAAAAGTACCTAGTGTCATGTTAGGGCTGTCTCCAAAAAGCTATTGTAATCAAATAGCGAACATCTTTCGCTTACTTCCTCTAGAGCGTGTTCACAAAAAATCACAATTTGACGGCACT
Organism: uncultured Desulfovibrionaceae bacterium; assembly: GCA_964369335.1. Classification (GTDB taxonomy): domain Bacteria; phylum Desulfobacterota; class Desulfovibrionia; order Desulfovibrionales; family Desulfovibrionaceae; genus CAYJAD01. The sequence continues at coordinate 8,372 of CAYJFR010000053.1, forward strand.
ACCTAGAATGTTTGATAGCGTATGTCAGCTTTATTTAGAGGCAGCTCTTAGGAACTTTTTGTATTTTGTCCATAATAAGCAAGAAAAAAATACGTCCTTTTATAACGTCCATACTTTTCATACACACGACAATGTACGTCCTAAACGTGCGTAGAACGCTGTTTATTTTCTAGACAAAGTGTAGAGAATGTCTCATAATACCAAAGGCTCAGACCGTATTTACTGTCTTTTCACAGCAACTCTTAAGGATTTTTTATAATGAATAACAGGCGCGATTCTCTACATTCTCTCCCCACTCCTTCTAAGGGACGTGGAGGCGCATTTAAGCTCGGCGTAGTCACCCTTGTGGTCGTGGGCATTACCGGAGGCGGCATTTTCTGGCTCACTCGCAATGACGACGATAAAAAAGCCCTTACAGACAGTGTTA
>CAYJFR010000053.1:8808-12337 GCA_964369335.1 uncultured Desulfovibrionaceae bacterium
TTAAAGAACGCGTTGTAACTGTTATTAAAGATACGCCTTTAGAAGAAGCTGTAACTTCTTATATAGCACCACCCAAAGCGCCCCCAACGCCTCCCAAAACAGCACCGGGGACGCTCTCTGGACAACATATTTCTGGGCAAATGTCTGCGCCTCCTTCAACACCTCAGAACACAAGCACATCGGTAGAATCTACAACAAAGCCTACGGAAGAGCTGCCTACTTCTGAAGCTACAGCCGAAGAGGCTTCTAAGCAGGTGGAGGAAGAAAAGCCTATGGCGCCTACCACCGTAGCAGAAGAAACAGCCCCCACAGAAGGCGCAAATACTACGGCGCAAACTAGCGCTGTGGCAGAACAAACGCCCCCTACTGAACCTCTTACACCCATTGCGCCTAAGGTAACTCAAGATTCTAAAGTGCCACGTACTTTTGTGGACGATGTGGCTGTGTGGCTTGTAAATCGCTACACCACTAGAGGCGGCGCCAATTTCAATCTTTCGTCCATTAATTTACGCTATGGGCAGAAGATGCACACGCTTTTGCCTGAGGGAAAAAAAGATATACACAGCGCGCGTATGGAGCTTTTGCGTTATGCTTTTAACACTCCCATGCTCACAGCTTTATACAATTTATACGCGCCTGATTTTGTGCAAAGCATGAAACACGCCGCAGAAAATCCACAAAAAGGCAAGAAGCTTGTTCCTGAAAAAGTGTTACAAGCCTATGCCACAGAATTCAATATTCTTGGTGGTGTGCTTCACGGTATCGGCGCCATGCCAGATTTTTCTAAGCGCATGCAAACCCTTGAAGAAAGCAGTGAAGCGTCCTTGAACATTCATGCAGAACTGACTGAAGCCGTTTTTGCTTATGACTCTGCCATAGAAAAAAAAGATACCAATGCGGCCAAAACAGCGCAATTACGCATTGACGGTTTAAACGCGCAATATCAACGCAGTATTCATAACAGAACCTTAGCCAAGGAAGCGCTTATATCTTCTGTGCGTAGACAGTCTTCTGTAGCCAATAATATGGACGCTGACAGTATTGTTTATGTTGCTCAATGGTTAGAGCGTCGCTTAGAGCAAGGGCAAGACGCCGAAACCCTTTCGCAAAGCGCAAAAACAGCAGGGGAACTATTGCAAAATCTGTCTGGAAAATTACAAGAAGCCAGCACCCAAAAGCCTCAAAGCGCTGAAAACCATGCAACACAGCCCTAAAGCACACAAGCCTGCGCTCGCACACTCTCAAACTACGCTTTTTGTGGGAGGTACACGCAGTGGCAAAAGCGCCCTTGCTTTGCGCTATGCTGAAAGTCTTGGGGAAAAAGGCTTGTATATTGCCACAGCTCCCGCATTAAATAGCGAACATATCGATGACGAAACAAAAGAACGTATTCTTCTTCATCAAGCTGAGCGTGGCGCTCATTGGCAAACATGGGAAGCTCACACAGCAGATCTTTTAAGCGCTCCCTTACAAAATACCCATGTTGTTTTGCTGGACTGCCTCACTCTTTGGCTAAGCAATACCTTGGAACAAGCAAGTCAACACCATGATATACATACATACATGGATGAGAGTATGCAGCGCTTAGAGCACTTTATCAGCCATTGCCCATTGCCGCTTGTTATTGTAAGTAGTGAAGTGGGACAAGGCATTGTACCCATGTCTGCCTTGGCACGAAAATTTCGTGATTTACACGGAACACTCAACCAACGCGTGGCACGTCTTTGCCCTAGGGTTTTGTTTGTCAGCTGTGGTCTTGCACTGGCTCTTAAAGGGGACGTTCCTGCCGCGCTTCAGTAAACCTTTTACATACATTAGAGGTAAATATGCAATATCTTCTCTGTTTCTTTTTAGCCGTAAATATGTTTTTGTGCACACATAGCGCATCCGTAGCCCATGCGGGAAGCTCTCCCGTACAAACCATACACGATATACAACAAGCTCTCGACACAGGGGATCAAGCTTTTTTTGATGCTTCTGTTAATATGGAAAGCCTTGTGGGGCAATGCGTAGATATCTTTATTGAAGATTCCAATAAGTCTGATCAAAAAACCTTGCCGCCCATGTTGGCACTTATGCTTTCCACTGTGACCCAAAATGAAACCGCCCGCAAAACCCTTCGTGATACCCTTGTAGGTGAAGCTTCTTCCTTTGTGCGTTATGGCGTACGCTCTGGCGCTTTTGGAGGGAAAACCATTGAAACAGAAAAACCCGGCGGATTGTTATCCACCCTTTTTGCTGATGCATCTATGGGACGCAAGGAATTAACAAATATTGGTCAGCCTGTAGAAGAAAGCGGCGCTGTGTATATACCTTTCACATTGAAAGATCATGGCAATGGGCAATCCTATCCTATTGAAGCGTGGTTGCGCCAAGAAAATGGCTCATGGCGCGTCATTGGTTTGCGTAATGTGCGCACCTTGGTACGTCTTATCCGTGGAGAACAAGCTAGCAATAACAATGTGTAACAGGGCATTAAAATATATTTATTAACCTTTAGTTTCAAGGAGCTTTCATGCGTCTCGTTTCGTTTTATTCTCAAAAAACACCTCAGCAGCTGTCATGGGGTATTTGGCAACAAGAGCAAAATACCATTGTTGATGTGTGTAAAATTGACGCGTCTTTACCTGCAAGCTTACGTCTTGCCGTGGAAGAAGGCGACGCCATTTTTCCGCGTTTACACGCCGTACTTGAAAAAGCTGCCGGTCAAAGTGACGCTCTTTTGCCTTACGACACCTGTGTTTTGCAAGCTCCTTATACAAATCCCTCACGTAATATTCTTTGCACAGGCATCAACTATGTTGCCCACTTAGAAGAATTTACACGTCCTGATGCTGAGAAAAAAATTCCAGAGTTTCCTTTTCTCTTTACCAAACCTTGCACAGCCATAGCCCATCCTGAAAGCGCTGTCCCTGCTCATGAGCATGTGACAGACAGATATGATTACGAAGTAGAGCTTGCTGTTATCATCGGTAAAAAGGGTGTGAATATTACTGAAGAAAACGCTCTTGATCATGTTTTTGGTTATTCTATTATCAATGACCTTTCTGCTCGTAACTTACAAAGACGCACCACACAATGGTATGCAGGCAAAGCTTTAGACCAATCTGCTCCCTTTGGCCCGTGCATTGTGACTCGTGATGAACTTACAGACCCACAAAATCTAGCTTTAGAAACACGTATCAATGGAGAGCTTCGTCAAAGTTCTCACACCTCATTAATGATTTTTAAGGTGGCAAAACTCATTCATATTCTTTCGCAAGGCAGTACTTTCCTACCTGGGGATATTATTGCTACGGGCACACCTTCTGGCGTAGGAATGGCTTTTGATCCGCCAAAATTTCTCCGCTCTGGCGATGTTATGGAACTAACTATTGAAAATATTGGTATGTTGCGCAACACTATTGCTTAGACAAAAATGACTTTGCAATATATTTTCATAAAAATATAATTTTTTTATTGACAGTGCAGGTGAGTTCTTATAGAACATCTTTCGCGGGCAGTTAGCTCAGCTGGTAGAGCGCCGCCC
>CAYJFR010000054.1:0-12095 GCA_964369335.1 uncultured Desulfovibrionaceae bacterium
CCGATTGAGCCACCGGGGAGTGTGTTACGCCACTCAGCGCGAAAAGAGTTATATGGTATTCACCCCTTATAAGTCAAGGTATTTTTCAAAAAAAGTTACATTTATTTTTATTTAGAAAAATAATTTGCATTATCAATACATTACACACTTAACTTTTCTCTCTATTACTAAGAAAGCATATTTTTTTGAAGGCATCCTACCCTAAAACCTTTATATATGTTGTAAATACTACGAATAAAAGTTTTTTACCCTATGATTTGTCAGCAGTCTGGCTATCTTAGTTTATAATGTTTTTTTACTACATATGTAAAAACTCTGCCTGTTTGCGTAGCTGTTTAGGAATTTCTTGTATCCAAAAAACCCAATCGTGTTTACCTTCAAGTTCTGTATATTCAAAAGAGTACTTCTTTTGTGTAAGGATTTTTTGCGCGTCTTGATTATCCTTGAGTACGGCAAGGTCTTGTAAGCCTGTGGAAATAAGAATTTGCTTAGGAATAGACGTTTTTTTGCTCTTTTCCACAAGATATACAGCAGAGTTTTTATTCCAAAGAGCTTTATTTTGTGTAAAAACGCCTAATAGTTCTTGAATTTTCCAACTATCAGGGTGCAGGCGAATATCTAAAACACCGCTCACCGACGCCACAGAAGAAAACACTTTAGGATATTTAAAGCCTAAAGTAAGCGCGCCGTGCCCTCCCATAGAAAGCCCCGCCACAGCACGTTTGCCATTGGTAGGAAAGAGTAAGTCCACTTGCGGCACAAGTTCTTTAACAATCATGCTTTCCATTTGATTCTGCGCCATCAAAGGACTATTCACATACCAGCCAAAGTCTTCTGCAGAGGGTGCCACAATAATAACCCTTTGCTCATCGGCAATATTTTGCAGCTCTTTGCCTAAATGCTTATTCCATTGGGCGGCGTTTCCCGTGGCTCCGTGTAAAAGATACAACACAGGGAAAAGCTCTTTTGCTTCATCTACAAGCAAAGAACTTTGCATAGTCTGTCCCTTGGTATGCTCTTGCGGCTGTTGTAACGAATACGCCACCACATCTTTCACAGAAAAAGGCACATGTTCCTTATTCTTTTTTTGTGCGTGCAAACTCTGCACAGCGGCAATACTCATGGGAATAGATGATACGGAAGGCGCTACTGGCAGAGCATCGCTCAGCGTTGTGAGCTGTGTAGCGTCAGCTTGCAGTTTCTCTTGCTGAGGTTGTGGTAAGTACACCACATATTGCATATCTTTTTGGCAAGATTCAGAAGTGAAGTGCACTGTATTAGCCTTACCCGCCACAGGAATAAGCGGATTACCCTGCACCTCTTCCATACGAATGACTTCTACGCGCTCGTCAGCGTAAGGCACAAGATACTTGGTGAGAATTTGCCCACCAGCGGTGCTCACATGTATTTTATCTTTACTACGCAAGCGTATGGTTTTATTATTTTTATCTTTAATAAAAGAAGTATATTTTCCGTTTTGCGTTAAAAGATGCTCAATATTCTCATAGGCAACACCAGGATAAAAAGCGCTCATATCCGCAGTGATATTATTAACAATCTTTGTACGATTGGCATAAGGCATGCGCCCCATAACAGGTAAGGATACCCAAAGCACCTTACGGTCATCAGCGGTGGCAAGCTCTAAGAAGTTAATAACTCTAATAGCATAGACACGTTCCCATTCTTCGGTGTCAATACGAAAACGCCTCTTCCCTATCATAATATCTTGTGTGTCGTTGGCGCCCAGTGAAATAATCAAAAGGTCTGGGTCGTGCTTGGCAAGAAGCTTTTTGAGATTTTGCGGCCAATTAAAAAAATCTGGTTTACTGAGTCCCGAAGAATAACGCCCCTCACGCACCACATGCAAATCTGAACGCTGACGCAAAGATTTTTGTAACGTAGGCCCAAGCCCCTCCATCATCATGGAATCCCCAATGAGCAAGACCTTTATCTTTCTTCCATAATCGGGCAATTTAGTAAGATACTCTTCAATGCCCTGCGCACTAGGGGCAGGTGAAAGACGCGTGGCATCGTAAAAAGCCAAAGTTAGCGTAGGAGTGACTGGTTCGGCTTCTTGAGCTGGTACGGTGAGTAAATCAGCAGATGATACGCCAACAGATGAATCGGTAGGCGAATCAGTGGGCGGCGTGACCGTCCCCTGTGTGCCCTGCTCTTCTGCTAGACCTACATGTTCTTTTGTTTCCTGCGGCGTCACAGGCAAAGAGGGTTCTGTTGACGGCGTTGTTGGTTCTTTTTCTGCCACACCTACGGGCTGTTCCAATTTTAAACCCAAAGCGTCCGCATAAAATTTCTTAGCGGCTGTCCATTGTGCTTCCAAAGACTCATTCGCTACCAAAAGGAATTCTTGACTCAAAGACTGTGAAAGTTGTCCAAGGCTGTCCATAACAAAAAGAATACCACTACGCTCTGCTGTTGTGTGTAAAAATTCCCCCACAGGCTGTAAAAAAGGATATTCGCCGCTCTCACCCTCAAAATATGTTTTAAAGCGCGAAGACTCCAAGAAAAGCATACACACGAACACCCCTAAAAAGCACAAAAACGCCGCCTTTCGGGTGGAGGATTTTGCAGTGTTTACAACAGCGCTTGTTTTTTGCGCTTGCTCCTTCTGTGGCGACGGAGCATGTGCTTTAGAGACAACAGGCTTTTGAACATGAGGCTTTATGACAGCAGGACGAGCAACACTCTGTGTACTTTTTATCGCTAACTGCCCTTGTACACTCTTTTTACTGTTTTTTTGTACAAGAGCTTTGCGCGCTTTTTTATTCTTTGTCTGTTTTTTTGTTATTTTATTCTTAGAAAGCTTTTTCATAAAACACCCTAAAATTGAAAATAAATAAAGGGCAGCACACCGTCAGGGCCCAGTTTTAAAATAAGCGCACACAGCGCCGCATACACAAGCACTTGTAAACCAAGCCATTGCCTATACACACAAGCCACAAAAGCTTTAAACACGTGTGCGCCGCACACTTGCGTCAGCATAGTCATGATAATTGCCACAGGCACAAGGGCGGCAAAGCCTTCACCCACCACATCCCAAAGCACAATTCTTTCTAAAATTTGTAAGGCAAGTTCAGTGGTGTCAGCACGAAAAAAGATCCATAAAATACATACAAAATGAAATGTTATAAACCATCCCACAAAAGCAGAAGGCATACCTACTAAGCGCGAGAAAAAGCTTTTCTTTGATGTATTGGATGTAACATCTTGTGCTTTTTTCATACCAAATAAACCTTGTAAAGCGTGCCAAAAATGCACAACACTCAAGCCTAGGCCGTGCATAATACCCCAAATGAGAAAACGTAAATGCGCACCGTGCCACAAACCGCCAAGAGTCATGGTAAGAAGAAGATTCACGGTCTTACTGCCGCGTTTATTGCCGCCCAAAGATATATAAACATAATCTCGTAGCCACGAAGATAAAGTGATATGCCAACGGCGCCAAAAATCTTGTAAACTTACAGCCAAATACGGCGCGTTAAAGTTTTGGGGTAAACGATAGCCCATAAGACGCCCTACCCCTACAGCTAAATCTGAATATCCTGAAAAATCACAATAAATTTGCATGGCATAGGCATACATAGCCATAAGCACCGTAAGCGAAGAATAAGCGTCGGGGGCTAAAAAGACATCGCGCACAATATGTTCTGACAAATAACTTGCTAAGACCACCTTTTTAAACAAGCCGCTCAAAATAAAGGTAAAACCTAGAATAATATCTTGTCTGGTATCATCTACAGTGCGCTCAAAGTTTTGTGGCAAAAAATCTTTGCGCACTATGTCGGGATTAGCATAAACCTCGCCTCGTAATTGCGGGAAAAACTCCCGCGCGCGAAGAATGGGTCCTGCTAAAATAGTGGGAAAAAAGGATACAAAAACAAAAACATTCAACAGGCTTTCGGGCTTGGTTTTATGTCTATACTGATCTATGGCATACGATAAACCTTGAAAAGTATAAAATGAAAGTCCCACAGGGAAGAGAAATTCCGTATTGGCAATGAGCTCGTAAAAAGGAATATGTAAACCCAAAGCATTAAGCGCCAATTCTGCATTGACAAGAAAAAATTCATAATATTTATAAAAGCCTAACAAACCCACATGTATGGCTACGTTAAGACCCAGCGCCATTTTAGCAAGCCCTTGACCTTGCTTACATCTATAAAGAATATGCGCCGTTGCCCAGTTAAGCACGCCCACAAGGCACAATAAGGGGAGAAAGCTCACACCGGCTGATGCATAAAAAAAGCCACTAAAAAGCAATAAGCAGGTTTTATACTGCCATGTACCTCGGCGAACAAAGGCTTGCATAGCCAGAACAAAAATGAAAAAAAAGGCAAAAGAAAGGGTCACAAAATTCATAGTAGCTTTCCCAAACAAAAAACATCCACGGTTTTTCGTTTCTAAAATCAAGGCTGCACAGACAATCATGCTTATATAAAAATATCCAAAAACGCCGTATATACTATACTCTTTACCAATAAACCACAAATACTATTAATACACCTAAAAGCCACTGATAATATAGAAGAAATCCGTAAAAAAAGCTTAGGTAGCAAATAGCATTACCACAAGCAAGTATTTCTTTATGGCGTGAAAAAATGTTCATTTCACAATGGAAATTTAAAATTCACAGCAGTTTTGACATATTTTTGCGCAATAAGTGCTTTGACATTATGCGCTGTATGGCATATCGGGTAAAACCAGTCATAGGAGCTAACAAAGCAAATAGAATAAAATGTGAGGCTCCTTTGCTAACACACCTTTTAAAATTTCAAAAACAAGTTAAATAAGGATTAAAATGATTAAACTCTTACTTTCTAGCATTGTTATGTTGCTTTGTATTTATCCCTTAGCCAAGGCAAGAAAAAATCTTATTACAGAAAATGAACTGTATGGCATATTTCTCGGAAATTACATATTTTTTGTACACTATCTTCTTATACTCTCTATTATTCTTTTATTAGTACATTATCTTGTTTTTCCCATACAAAAGAAAATGCTGTGTGTTATTATTCCTATAGCTTTAATTTTTATCGGCAGCATAGGCTATTATAATTATAGAAATCCTTCTGTAACCACTACTAAAATAACACTTCATAAAGAATCAGGTATAAAAAATATAAAAATAGCTTTTATTGCAGACTTACACCTTACAACAACATCTAACAAAGATTTATTTATTGATATGGTGGAAAAAATCAATCTCCAAAAACCAGATATAATCATTTTTGGCGGAGATATTTTACAAAACAGTTATACAAAAGTGAAAGATAATTACACAGAAGTATTTTCAAAGCTACAGGCTCCCCACGGAATATATACTGTTTTAGGAAATCATGAATATTATGGTAATGATGTTGAGGAAAATATAATATACTTAAAATCGCTGAATATACATGTATTACGAGATGAAGTACTCAAAGTTGGTAATATAAACTTTATTGCAAGAGATGATATCAGAAGAGATTACACAACAGGTGAAAGAAAAAGTTTAAAAGAACTCTACGAAGAAAATTCACTGTCACAGAATGAACCTATTATTGTCATAGACCATAATCCTCAAAGTATACCTGAGAGTTTAAGCAATAAAGCAGACATACAACTTTCTGCGCACACACATGCAGGGCAATTTTTCCCGTATAATCTGATTTTAAAAACACGACTTGCCAACGCCTATGGCTATAAAAAAATTAATGAATTGCACACCATTGTAACATCAGGCGTAGGCGTAGGCTTTTGGAAAATCGTTGGGCCGTGGCAAATGCCATACAGATTTGGAACTCGTAGCGAAATTAATATGGTAGAAGTAGATTTTCGGTAGTATAGTGAAAAGCTAGGTAAGAGAGAAGTGAAGTCAGAGAAACTTCAAAACTAAACTCAAAATCCGCCAAGAACAACCTATTATAAGTTCAAGTATCGCTCGGTGCTAATAATAAATCAAAAGCTTACAAGAAAAATCACTTTCTTGTAAGCTTTTTTAGCTTCTTCAATGCACAATGACAAATCTATTGCGCTTTTCAACAGGCTAACAACTACTTCCTTTTTTGCCATAGCCGCACTTTTTTGCTACACTGCGCCCGCAGCTAATCAATATATAAACGTCTTGCGTTATCCGCAGTGATATAGAAATAAAAAACAATTTGTAATATCAAAGGAGATATTCATGGAACAAAACACAGCAAGCCCTCAAGAAGTTATTGAAAAAGTACACAAAGCGGCAGAATTTTTAAAAGAGAAAGGCGAGGAAGCCCTTGCAATTCTTCGCGACCCTCATTCCGAGTACACTTGGAAAGACACGTATATTTTCATTATGGACGTAGAACAAAGCCTTGTACTTTCAAACCCTGTATTCAAAGAAAGAGAAGGTGGTAACGTGCGTGAACATCTTGATTATGCAGGGGAAAAATACGGCATAAATCTTTGTAACTTAGCCAATAAAGGCGGCGGCTGGCTTGAATTTACATGGGCTAAACCAGGCGATACAAAGCCCTACCGTAAAGTATCGTATATATACCCTGTCCCTGGCTATCGCTATACCGTTTGCGCAGGTATTTATAATGATTCTATGACGGTGGAAGAACTTAATAATTTACTTTAGAGTGTGATCTTATGCATGATTTTGCCATATATGAAACTCAATTTGGCTTTTTTAAAATTGCCTATGACAATGAGCATGTCGTTTTTTTAAAAAAAATTCATGATACAGAAATACTGGATTTTGGCACTAAAACCCCTTTCACTGAACATGTTTATGAACAGCTCTGTGAATATATTGCTGGAAAAAGAAAGCATTTTGCTGTACCATACAAGCTTTACGGCACAGAATTTCAAAAAAAAGTATGGCAAGCTCTTTGTTCTATTCCCTATGGAGAAACTCGCACATATAAAGATATAGCTCTTGCCGTAGGGAATGCTAAAGCCAGTCGTGCCGTAGGCTTAGCCAATAATAAAAACCCTATTACGGTCATTGTGCCTTGTCACAGAGTTATAGGTAGTTCAGGAAAATTAGTAGGTTATGCAGGTGGTCTTGAGATGAAAAAGTTTTTACTTGATATGGAAAGCAGCAATACATAAGTTATCAAAGGGCAATAGTTACTGCCTTATATACAAAACGTGACAGCGACACTATATCATCTATGGTCATCCCGCGAGCAATATTTCTTGCTCGCGTTTTTTTTGCAAAAATAGTTACAAAGTAACATTCAGACTTCTTTCGTAAAATATTCCCTTGGCATATTGTTTAGTTGTATAGCCGTCTTCTGTGTAGACAAGTCGCCCTTGAATTTTAGAAAGGCGCGTAAGCGGACTGCCACAAGAGCACGGTCCAGAAATAAGGCTTGCCACATCGCCGGTTCTGTAACGAATTAAGGGCATAGCGCGACGGGTTAAGGTAGTGATAACAATTTCACCCATTTCACCAAGGGGTAAGGGCTGTAATGTTATGGGGTGTATTATTTCAACAAAAATGTCCAGTTCACGGAAATGATAGCCATTTTTTTGTAAACACTCTACCCCACCGCCATAGCCTGATTCGGTAGTGCCATAATGGTCTAGCACCAAAAGCCCATGATTTTGTAAACGCTGTTCAAGCTCCACGCCCAGACACTCAGCACTGGCAAGCACAGAGTGTAAAGCCCTTTTTGTAGGATATGTTTCTACTATTTCCTCTAAAATGCGTAATTGCCACGGCGCCGCCACCAAAGTATGAGGGTCGTACTGGCGCAACTCTTCTTCCAAACTTTGCACGGTGGTCGTAGCTTCACCGCTGAACACCGTAATATTTTTAGAAGCCAATGCCTCACGTAAAAGAGCACTGACACCAAAGGGACGCATGGCTCCAGGCCAAAGCACAAGCAAGCGCTGTCCGCTATGCACAAGCTGTGACATGCCCACAGTGAAAAAATCCACAGTGGCCGCCAAATCATCATGGGAAAAAGCTATGCGCTTAGGCAAGGCGGTAGTCCCTGAGCTTTGCAAAGTGACCATACGCGCCACTTCACTTTGTGATACACACAAAAAAGACTCTGCTGACTGTAGGTCGGCGGATGTTGTGAAAGGAATATTGCTAAAATCCACATTTTCAACATCAATATCTTGCAATAATCTAGCATAAAAAGTGCTGTGTTGCTTGGCGTGATGTAAAGTCTTTTTACTACGTTGCCTTTGTTCAACTTTAAGCGCCTCTGGCAAGTCTTGTATATGCGTAATGCCAAGCTTTGCCATAAGCCATTGATCTAAAATACATGTCATTGTTATTTGCTCTTTTCCTTGCGATATAAGGCAAAGCCCTCGTTGGATGTGAGATTATAGGCACAAAAGGGAATAATACTTTGTTCAGCGCTTAAAATATGGATATGACAGCGGCGTAAGCGTTCAAGGTCAAGGGTATAGGCGTCTTGAAATGCCATGGCAGAAAGGGTAAAGCGGTGATGTATTTTTTCAAGAGCTTTATCAAAATCACCATAACACGAAGTGCCAGAAAGGGGCGGCGCCGTCCAATGCGTCGCCACAAATTCTTGAGCGCGTTTGGCGGGCTTGACGGATTTAGCAGGTGTACAACACGTCCCCATGCTTTGACTGCGTTGTAAGCCCCCATGAGCAAGACGTTCATACACAGCATTGAAAGAACACAGCGAGTGCTCTGACTGAGGTGGTTGAAAATCCTTTGCTGTAATCATACCTTTTGTTTGCAATTCTAATTGATATAATATTTCTGGAAGCGTCATACGCGGCGCTTCGCCTCCCGTCCAAGGCACACGACCAAAAGAACTTACAGGCTGTAAATGTACGCCGCGAACTAAAGGTCCACAAGCCAAAGCTTTTTGCACAATATTGCCTAAAGCTGTATGATTAATATCTTTCACAATGGTTGCCACCAAAACCACAGCAAGACCAGCCTCAAGGCAATGCTCTAAGGCCTTTTCTTTGATGTGTAAACAAGCCTTACCGCGTAAAGTCATGTACGTCTTGTCGTCCACATCATCCCATTGCAAATACACAAGATTGAGCCCTGCGCTTTTCAGCTTCTGTGCATAGCCAACTTCTTCACCTAGCCGCAAACCGTTGGTATTGAGCTGTACAAAATCAAAACCTTTACGCTTTACCAAGGCAATTATTTGCTCTAAATCTTGCCTGACAGTGGGCTCACCGCCAGAAATCTGCACATTAACCGCGCCAGAATGCCGTAAAAGCGTTTCAAGGCTTGTTTCAATACGGCTCAAACTTGGGTCAGCAATGCTTTCACGTCCTGTACTGGCATAACACACAGGGCAGTGCATATTGCAACGTTGTGTCACTTCCAACAAACAACAGCACGTGTTTTGTGCATGTTCAGGACACAAACCACAATCAAAAGGGCAACCCTGCTTCACCTCTGTGCAAGGATGGTTCGGATATTGGGGGGCATTTTGCGTATACCATTGTTGAAAGCTTGGGGTATTGGGCAGATCAACCCACACAGGACTTGAAAATTTTCCGTGCTCAGGGCACTGTTTTTGCAAAAAAATCCACTGTTGTTGTTCAATTTCTTCAGCTACATAATAGGCATCTAATACGCGTAAACATTGAGGGCAGACGCTTTGTGTTTTGCGTAAAACACTCATGCTTTCAGCTCCATGTCTACATCATAATTTTCTAGCAATTCCAAAATTTTTTCCCAACAAGCGCCCAATAAATAGCCACAGCGAGCGTGCTCATGCTCATGTTGTACAGACGGTTCTACTATATGTGGTAATTGCTCTAAAACTTGATGGCAAAGGCCTGCACTCTTGGTATATTCTACAAACCATTGTTGATATTCATGAATCATAGGTGCTAGTGAAGCGTGGGGAATATCGTCATCATGACCACGACCAGCAAAACAACTCAGCACGCAAGCACCGCCCGTGAGCAAGCCGCACGGGCCTTCCGTACCGCCAAGCCCAAAGCACAAACCATGCATAGCGCGAATGAGTTGCGGATTTTCTTGCCCCGCCCCTTGTAAAAGCAAGTGCATAATGAGCTGGCTACAGCAATAGCCATTTTTAATTAAGGGTAATATTTCTAGAAGAATAGGATTCATATTTTCTCCCCCAGCCCCATGTAAGTATATTTTTTATGAATTCTCTAGTGGCTGTTTACTGGCAATCCACAGACCATAGCCATATGAAGCACGCGTAAAGTCCAATGAGCACGCGCCATACCATGCAAGCTGTGCCGCATAGGCTTTCAGGCTGTGCGAATGATCTTCAAAATATTCTACTTTCCAACCGCTTGCCTGTAAATGTGCTTCCAGTTCCGCCTGCGTAAAAATAGCGTTTTTTTGGGAATGAACTTGTATTTTACTGTACATATCATGGAGCAATAAAAGGGCTGGACGCGGTGTAGAGCTTCCCACACGGTGAAATTCTTGCAGTGTTTTTGTGGTTTGAGACATAAGACATAAGACACATTCGCACAAAATAGCGTTAAAAGTCTGATCTTTAAAGGGCAAAGCGTCGGCCGTTGCGCACACATTTGCCTTATGCTCAGACTCTGTCACTGTCTTATCAAGACCGTATACCTCAAAGCCTTGTTCGCGTAAAAAAAGCGTGCTTTGACCTTTGCCACAGCCCACATCTAAAAAACGGCTTTCAGAAGATAAAAAGGATATTTTTTGAGCGCATGCAAGAGCATACTGAGTGAGGGTAAGGCCGCCAGGATGCCAGCAAGAAAGATGTGAAGGCGTAGGAAAAAGCATATGTTCTCTATTTATCTTCGAGCATGCGCTCCACTTCAAGCATTTTTCCTTCAGTCAATGACTTAGGCACTAACACAAGAGAGCATTGCGGACATGCAGGCAAGGACACAGAAAAAGCACTGCCCAGATAAAAAGCTTGCATACTTTGTTGCTCTAAAGGGCAATTGCATTGCGCACAAATCCACTCTCCTTCATCGGGTGTATAGACCGGCATATCACTCATATGGTACTCCCATTATTGTATCAGACTATTCCGCCGCCGCATTGGGCACAAGCATACGGTGACACCAAGCATCATGCAAATGATATTCACCAAGGTTGTTTTGGCTATAGCGCACCCAAAAAGTCACTTGCCCAGAATTCCACGCGCCTACAAAATGCCCGCTTTTCTTCTCTAAAAAGCGCTTTTTATGCTTTTCAATATGCAACACCGCCGCAGACACATCTTGATGTAAAATATGTTTACCTTCCAATTCTGCCAAAAGCTTGGGCTCAATGTGCAAGAAAGTATGCCCGTCTATGGGGTTCAAAGCACAAGAAGAGCGTAAATTCGCGGCATGTTGTATGCTTCTAGCCTCATAACAGAGCACAGCATCTGTACCGTATGCCACGCTCACCTCTTCCACAAGGCGAACTCTGTTCACGCGTCGAGCTGAAAGACTTGGAGGCGGACAATGTTCTTCTATTTGCGCCTTATTCTGCACAATAAAAGGAAGAATATCTAATAGATGCACACAAGATGTACCATTGCTCACCAAGCGATCACGGCACATAATACAAGAAGCAAGTCCTGTATGCGCGCCTACATCTTGCGCCAATTGCGCTGTAGCCTCTTGTGCCAAGGACGGCTGTGCACACCATACCAGTCCCCCATAGCCACAACAAGCCGTTGTTTCTTTATTCTGGGCTGATTCCTCACACTGTATGCCACAATGTGCCGCCAATAAACGCGTTGCGTCCTGCCAAGCCGTGTCATTACGTGCCGAACAAGGATCGTGTACGGTGAACGTCTGCTCTATGGGAGATGCAGAAAAATGCTCGCGTAAGTCGTAAAGCACTTCCCATAATGATGTACAAGGAATATGAGACAATTTCTCTGCAAAAAATTTCTTACACGAAGCGCACGCCACAATAAGCGTTGGCTTGCCCATTTTTTCCCATTGCCCGGCAATATATTGGGCTGTTTCAGCGGCAAGCAATTTCTGCCCTGCCCATTGCGCAGGCGTGCCACAACAAGACAGCATCAGCCCCACGCCTTCCTCCATATGTTTTTCTAAAAAGTCATACACTTGCAAGACTTGTTCACCACGCGAAGCTGTGAGCTGACAGCCCGGAAAGAAGGCAAAAGAGGTCTTTTGAG
>CAYJFR010000055.1:0-9775 GCA_964369335.1 uncultured Desulfovibrionaceae bacterium
AGAACCTTTTTTCAAAAAGGTCTCCCCCATCAAAATAAACTAAGACAAATAAAAACTAAGCAAGCTTTTCTTTGACGTAATTAATAAGACCACCCTTAGCCACAAGCTCTGCCATGGCTTCAGAAAGGGGAGGACACTGAATAACATCACCCGTGGTGACATTGCTGATACGACCTGTGGTAGCGTCAATATCAAGCTCATCACCGTCATTGATTTTATTCACATCATCGCCGATTTCCATGAGCATAAGCCCCATATTGAAGGCATTGCGGTAGAAAATACGTGCAAAACTGTGCCCTACAACGACTTTCATACCTGCACCAAGAATGGCAAGAGGCGCATGTTCGCGTGAAGAACCACAACCAAAATTACGCTCTGCCACCATGATGTCTCCAGCTGTGACGCGCTGCACCCAATTGGGCTCAAGACCTTCCATACAACTTTTGCCAAGCACTTCAGTGTCAGCTGTAACTAAAAAACGTGCAGGAATAATGGCATCTGTATCAATATGTTCACCAACTTTGTGAACTTTTCCGTGAAATTTCATAATACGCCCTCAATAATTATAATGCGTTAGGATCACAAACAACACCAGCAACGGCAGAAGCTGCTGCCACAAGGGGACTTGCCAAGTAAACTTCTGACTGCAAGCTGCCCATGCGTCCTTTGAAGTTACGGTTGGTAGTGGCTACAGCGCGCTCACCGTCACCTAAAATTCCCATATAGCCACCAAGACAAGGGCCACATGTGGGAGGACTGATGATACAGCCAGCATCGGTGAAGATGTCAAAAAGCCCTTCTTGCATACTTTGCTTCCAGATTTTTGGCGTGGCAGGAATAACGATACAGCGCACAGATTTATCTACCTTGCGACCTTTCAAAATTTCTGCGGCATCGCGCATGTCACTGATGCGCCCGTTGGTACAAGAACCAATGATAACTTGTTGAATAGCCACGTCTTTAACTTCTGTCACAGGCTTCACATTGTCAGGAATATGCGGACAAGAAACCACAGGACTTAAACCTGTTACGTCAAAATGCACATGACTTTCGTACTCGGCTCCAGCATCAGCGGCAAGCTTGGTTTGATTGGGGCGATTATGCGCATTACCATAGGCAATGGTGGCATCGTCCACAGCAAAAAGCCCTACTTTTCCACCAGCTTCGATAGCCATATTAGCCATGGTCAAACGGCCTTCAATGTCTAATGCGTCAATGACAGCACCGTCAAACTCCAAAGCACGATACAAAGCACCGTCCACACCAATTTTACCAATAAGCATAAGAATAAGGTCTTTGGCACGCATATACTTAGGCATGGTTCCAGAATAAGAGACGCGAATGGAAGGCGGCACTTTAAACCATGTTTCACCAAGAGCCATGCCGCCAGCAATGTCAGTAGAACCCAAACCAGTAGCAAAGGCTCCCACACCACCATAGGTGCAAGTGTGACTATCGGCACCGATAACAATATCTCCAGCGCCCACAAGACCAAGCTCAGGCAATAAAGCGTGTTCTACACCAGCGTCGCCACCTTCGTAGTAATGTGTGAGACCTTGCTCTGCGGCAAATTTGCGAGAAACAAGCACTTGGTTAGCAGAATCAATATCCTTAGGAGGCGTAAAGTGATCCATAACAAAGACAACTTTATCTTTATCAAAGACTTTTTTCGCACCCATGCCCTGAAAAGATTTAATGGCAAGAGGGGCGGTAATGTCATTGGCAAGCACTAAAGACAGCTTGCAACGCACAATTTGCCCTACGGCAGTGATTTCTTGTTCCGTATGCTTTTGTAAAATTTTCTGTGCTAAGGTATGAGCCATAATTATTTTCCTTTAATTGCAATCGCGTTCTTTTTTAGCAAGACGGTTTAAAGCGTTGACGTAAGCTCTAGCAGAGGCCACAGTAATATCAGGATGCGCACCACGACCCACCGCGCAAGCACTGGTGGCCGTATCACACACGCGCACAGTCACTTCACCCTGAGCGTCTGTACCACCGGTAATACTATTTACAATATATTGCTGTAACTCAGGACTTCTTCCCGAAAGTTCACTAATGGTATTGAGTAAAGCATCTACAGGGCCAACGCCAAAACCAGCGCCGCGCTTTTCTACGCCGTCCACTTCTAAAACAACCGCCGCCGTGGGAGGAATGTCTTGTGTAGAAGAGCTGTTGATACTGGCATGAATCAAACGATACCTGTCAGGAATACGATAGATTTCTTCCAATACCAATGCCACAAGGTCTTCATCGTGAACGGTTTTCTTCATATCGGCGAGATTTTTTACCGCCGTAAATACTTGGTCAATCTGCTCTTCATCCAAAGAATAGCCGAGGGTTTCCAGTTTACTCTTTACGGCATTACGCCCAGAGTGCTTACCAAGCACAAGGTCACTGGTGGCGCGGCCTACGGATTCAGGCGTCATGATTTCATAAGTTTCACGATTTTTGAGCATGCCGTCTTGGTGAATACCAGATTCATGGGCAAAGGCATTGCCGCCAGTGATGGCTTTATTGGGCGGAATGGGAACACCAATAGTCATGGCAAGCATACGGCATGAAGGATATAATTGTTCTGTATTAATATTACACTCAAGACCATAATAATCTTTACGCACACGCAAAGCCATGGCAATTTCTTCTAAGGCAGCATTACCAGCGCGCTCACCTATGCCGCCAAGAGTCACTTCTACCTGACGCGCACCAGAACGCAAGGCCGCCAAGGAGCTTGCCACAGCCACACCCAAGTCATTATGGGCGTGCACACTGAAAATAGCCTTATCACTGTTGGGGGTATTTTCAATAACATAGCGGATAAGGTCAGCATATTCTTCAGGCATGGCATAGCCTACGGTGTCTGGTAGATTAATAACTCTAGCACCAGCATTAATAACCGCTTCTGTCACGCGGCATAAAAAATCTCTGTCAGAACGCGAGGCATCTTCACAAGAAAATTCTACATTGGAAGTATAACCTGCCGCGCGTTTTACTCCTTCCACCGACATAGCAAGAACGGTGTCTGGGTCTTTGCGCAACTTATATTTCATATGTAAGTCAGAGGTGGAAAGAAAGGTGTGAATGCGGGGATCTTCTGCGTTTTTGATAGCTTCCCAGCAACGGTCAATATCTTTTGGTAAAGCACGGCACAATCCTGCTACTTGGACATTACGCGTTTGCGCGGCAATGGCTTGCACAGCTTCGAAGTCGCCTTGGCTGGAAGCTGGAAAACCCGCTTCTAAAATGTCTACACCTAAAATTTCTAACTGCCTTGCCAAGCGTAATTTTTCTGCCAAGTTCATGGTGGCGCCGGGAGATTGCTCTCCATCGCGTAAAGTTGTATCAAAAAAATATACACGATTACTCATGAGTTATTCCTCGTTATTTGTTTAGGAAACACTGATTAAATAGATTCGCCATCTGACTACGTCAAGCTCACTTTGTGAAACGCTTATATATGTCTATATATACCGCGCGCTTCACAAAATTCGCTTTCCTTGTCAGAAAACAAAAATTCTATGTAATCAATGTTTCCCTTATTAAGAAGCGAGACAAAGGCCTCGCTTCCTTACATCTTATAAAAATCACACCTTATTCTTCAAAATTACCCCAAGGCAAAAGCCATGCCTTAAAGCTCGTGATGAGCTCCTAATTTTGCTGATATAACGAAGAATTTCGATAGATAGTACAACCGTAAGAGCTCACGACAATGCTAGTCGTCTTGTAGCGATAGCTCTCGTAGTAGCTCACGATTGCGACGGGGAAGAATAATAAAGGTATAAACAAGTCCAGCCACTATATACCCTATGACAACCAAAAAGCCTAAAAGCTTAGGTTGGGAAACCACAAGGGAAAAGAGCAAAACAAGTGTCACCATAGAACTGAAGGGATGCGCGCGCAAAAAAGCGTATTCTTTAAAAGAATAGTAACGTACACGGCTCACCATAAGAATACCTAAAAGCAAGGTTAAGCCCAAAGCCACAGGCGCTGTCATTTGCGCCATGGATTCAGGAATATAGCCTGCAAAAAAGATAAAACTTACCGCACCGCATCCCGCTGCCGGCGATGGCAAACCAATAAAGAATTTTTTATTGGTCACAGCCGTAGAGACGTTGAAACGCGCCAAGCGTAAGGCGGCGCATGCTGTAAAGATAAAGCATACTGCAATGCCAAAGCGTCCATAGGCATGTAAATGCCAATGCCACATGATCAAGGAAGGTGCTACGCCAAAAGCGACCAAGTCAGCTAAGGAGTCGTATTGAATACCAAACTCACTGGCTGTATTGGTCAGCCTTGCCACCTTTCCATCAAGACCATCCATAAGCGCAGAAAAAAGCACAGCTAAGGCGGCTTCTTCAAAGCGTCCTGCTGAAGCCCAAATCATGGCTAAAAAACCAGAAAAAAGGCTGAGGCTGGTTATGGAGTTGGGCAATAAATACACGCCCCTACGTCTTGGCTTCTTGACTTCCATGATATATCCTTACGATTTGTGAGCAACTATACTCTGACCAGCAAAGACTTGCTCACCAACGCTCACAGACGGAATATAACCATCGGGAATATAAAGGTCAACACGTGAGCCGAAACGAATCATGCCAAAACGCTCGCCTCTTTGTAAAGAATCGCCTATATCAGTGCGGCAAACGATACGTCTTGCAATCAATCCAGCAATTTGCACCATACCCCACTCTTGCCCTTGAGCGTCCTTTATGGCATAGGCGCAACGCTCATTGTCCACAGCGGCTTTATCCCACGCGGCATTGAAAAACTTTCCTGCATGGTACTGAATATCTGTTACTTCGCCAGCCACAGGAGCGCGGTTCACGTGCACGCTAAACACATTCATAAAAATACATACGCACATTTTATGACGTCCGCTTATGGGGTCTGGGCGCATGTCAATACGAATGATTTTACCGTCAGCAGGGCTCACAGCAATATCTTCTTTTTGCGGAACCACACGCTCAGGATCACGGAAAAAGTGTGCAGAAAACCATGTTAAAACAACAAAAACAACAGCCATTGGCCAACAAAAAAAGGCAAAGATAAGCGCTGTGAAGGCACACAGAACAATGCAAGGCCAACCTTCTGGCGTTATTCCTACAGATGCTTTACGCATAAAAACCTCTAAGGTAAGTGTTACTAAATTATTACGTGCTTATTCATACTAGAGAGCACAAAGAAAGGTCAAGGGCGAAGAAGCTATTTTTAAGAAATATCTTCATAAATAAGGCTTTTTTAAAGATTTTTCCCCTCACCCAAGAAAAACATCAACTCACAAGCAATTGAGCTTCAATATTTGCCGTAATATCCACTCTAAAACTACGTAAGACTTTATCAATACGCACAGTCCCTGTGGCGGCGCCGCGCATGGGCTTAACGTGACGCACTTCCGCACTCAGAATCTGCGCTGTGGGGCTGTCTTTTTGCCAACTTTTCACAGCAGCAAGACTTGCCGCTTCCATAAAAGTACGCTCAGGAATATCTTGCCCTGAAAAATGGCGGCGGATAATACAATGCGAACCAGGCCCGCCTTCTACGTGCAACCAAATATCCTTGGCGGCGGCGGCGCGCAATGCAGCACCGTTACCCTTAGCGTCTTTTCCGCGTAAAATAATAAAGCCGTCAGAACTTTTAAAAGCTTGTACTCCCTTAGGCAAGGTGGGCAAAATTGCTGAAGAAAGAGCGGGTATAGCGCGTCTGTCTCTTCCTTTTTTCTCACGTAAATCATGAGCGCCAGCCTCTACCACAAGGGCGCGACTTTGTGCGGCGTGTAGTTGGGCTTGCAACTCTTCACGACGCTTTTGTAAATATTCAAGACCGCGCCGCCCACGCCCAGCTTTATGAAAAAGTGCTTGCATATTGTCACGCACTGTCAACTTAGCATCAAGCATAATGCGCGGATATGCGGCATTGTCTGTTTCTATACTGGCAAGCTTCACATCAGCGGCGTATTTCCAAAGCTCACTTTGTAAAACCAAACCTATTTCTTGTGCCTGAGCCATGGCAAGCAAACGTCCTTCATCCTCATTAACTTTTGTAAGCAAACGCTCCAAACGCGCCGCTTCACGCTGATGAGGCAAGGCGGCCTTATGTCGAATTTTCTCCGCTCCCACACCTAAAACAAGAGCGTCGCCTATATAAGACGTTGCCTCAAGCGGGTCTTCAAAAACGCGTTCCTGTAAAGAACTTTGTTCGGTGATTAATAAAGGCCACGCGCTGATGGTAGCGGCTTGCTTTGCGGTATTTTCTGGATATTCCAAAGCGTGAAGAACGGCATCTTTTTGTTCATAAACAAATAAATCTCCACCGCCTGCTTCCAAATCCATCAATAAAGCCCCACTGTCCATAGGGTCAAGTTGTGGTAAAAAGCGCCGTAAAGCAGGAGTGAGCACCGGCCAATGACGCCAATTATCACACGCGTCAGCCAAATGTTCGGGAGTAGGCCAAGAAATATCTTCTTCGGTAAACTCTAAGGAAGGGCTTTTACCCAAAAAAAGCTGTGGCCCGTGACGTAAATCAAGCACCAACCACGTTTGAGGAGGATTTTGCGCCACAATGTCAGGATTATTTGTATGAAAAAGAAGCAAAAGGCGGCGCCCAATCCAATCTGCCGTACACGACACCACACGGCGCCCTGAACAGTATTTACGCCAACGCATAACAAGGGCAGAAGGCGGCGCATCGGCCACAGGGCGCTCTTTTGCTATATAACAAAAAGCGTCACGTCGTCCTGCTTTGAGCACTAAATGCTGTTTTTTCTGCTTGGCATAAAAGGTAAAAACGAAAATATCTTCTAGGGGGGATTGAATTTTTTCTAGACGAGCACCCAAGAGCAGTGGAGAAAGCGCATCACAAAAGCGCCTAAAAACATGAACGTCCAAACCATACCTCTATGTTATGGTTAAAAAATTAGGGGAAATTTGCATCTCCCCTAATATCATCTTTGTGTTAATCGCCGCGTAAGTGCTCATCTTCTTCTTGTTTGCTTTTACAAACAATACAAAGTTTTGTCATAGGTCGAGCATTCAAACGAGGTACACCAATGTCTTCACCGCAGTCATCACAATAGCCGTACGTACCTTCTTCGATACGTTGTAAAGCTGACTGAATTTTTCGAATAAGACGACGTTCGCGGTCACGAATACGTAGGGTAAAAGCACGATCAGATTCTGCTGTGGCTCTATCAGCGGGATCAGCAAAAACCTCGTTGCTATCTGTAAGTTCTTCAATGGTAGAGTCGCCTTTTCTTTGCGCCTCTTCAAGCATTTGCGTCAATCTGTCACGAAAAAAATCTATATCTTTCTGTTCCATAAGATCCTCCACAAAAACATAAGCCTGTCCGTAGTAGATGCTTTACAGGCAACTATCTAAGAAGCCGATTTCATCCTACGTACATACGCCTTTCTTATGCTTCTGTCAAAGGCTTTTCCCATTTTATACGAAAGAGCGCTAAAAAGTTACTTCTTTATTCTGCGTCTGTCACTTTGTGCGTCTGAGAGTTTACTTCTTTATCACGGATTTCTTGTCGCTTGGCATTTTTTGCATCTTCCCAATGAGGTTCTTCCCATGCTCGCAATGTTTCACGTGTAGGGCTTACAAAAATCACTCTTTCCAGCGCTCCTTGAGAGCCTTGTCGTAACATCACAGCAACCTTTCCCTCTGCGCCTTGCTCTTGCTCCTTTTGGGCAGCCTGCATAGCCTTAGGG
This sequence comes from uncultured Desulfovibrionaceae bacterium, assembly GCA_964369335.1. Lineage (GTDB taxonomy): Bacteria > Desulfobacterota > Desulfovibrionia > Desulfovibrionales > Desulfovibrionaceae > CAYJAD01. Next base: position 7,710 of record CAYJFR010000055.1, read on the forward strand.
GAATACGTCGCCACAAAAGCCGCCGCATCCTGTAAAGTGGCTTCATCCCAGCCGCCCATATAACGCCCTACGGCCAATGGGCCTGCAAAGTCTCGCATACGAAAAACATAATCTTCTGAGCGCACAAGCTCTTGCAAACGCGCATTACTGCCAGCATTGCGCCCAATGCACAACCATTTATCACCGCGCCCTGCTTCGCTCCAATATTGGCGCCCAGTATGTGCTAAGGTGAAATCATCTGCGTCGGGACTTTCGACACGCGTCAACACCATCCAATAGCGACTGGCATTTTCTTGTTCGGCAAGCATACAGCCACCTGCAGGTGTGGGAATATCCGTAATGCCATAATGTGCCGCCAGCTCCATTTGTCTTTTACGCCCACGACCAGAAATATTATGCAAACGCTCCCTATCCACCAAACCAGATTTTTCTGCCGCACTGGGCTCTTGTAATTTGGCAGACAAAGGGCGTAATAACAGCTCTTTTAAGCCGCTGTCACGACGGATAACATTGAGCGTATCCCGACGCTGTGACATAGGGCGCTGTCCTAGCACCTCACCAGACACAACACAAGAAGCCTTATATTTTTCTAAATATTCATGCGCTTTACGCATAAGCAATATTTTACAATCTACACAAGGATTCAGTAACTTACCAAAGCCATATTCAGGACGCTCGCGTAAAATCTGTACAAAATCTGCTCCTATATCCACACTTTCAATATCAAGATTATATACTTTACGCCACTTGGCAAGTAAGTGCGGTTTGCCAAAAAAAGGCGTGACAAAATGCAAACATTTTACGCGTAAGCCTTGTTCTTCAAGAACTTTTACCGCTAAAATACTGTCTAAACCACCGGAAAAAAGCGCTACGGCATCATATGTATTTTTCATGGCTCATACATAAAGCCAAGCGCTCAGAAGAGCAAGAAGGAAAATAAGACTTTTTTCTGTAGGGGAAAGAATCTCGCCGCCAAGACGCTTTGGAAGAAATATGGGGAAGGCTCATCCTCCCCCATAAAGAGACTATCTTATCCAGCTTGTTTCTCATCCATTTTAAAATCTACGCGGATTTTAAAAAGCTTTGTAGCAGGCAAATTCAAAATAGGAATACCTGTTTTTTCGGTGATTTCTGCAAGGGTGGATTCTACTTTTTCCCAAGAGGAACCGATAAAAGTAAACCACACGTTATAAGTATGCTTGCGCAAGTAATTATGCGTCACACCAGAGTAGCTGTTAACCGTGTCCACAAAGAGGTCCAGCTTTTCTTGAGGCACTTTTGCGGCGCAAAGAGTGGAACGAAAGCCCAGTTTTGCTGACTGGAAATTTGCCCCAAGGCGACGAATAATCTTTGTTTCTTTCAGCGCACGCACTCGCGCTAAGGCTTCAGCCTCGGTAATGCCCAAAGCAAGCCCTAAGGTTTCATACGGACGCGGTGTGAGCGGAAATTCCGTTTGAATAATATCCAATAATTTTTTGTCTATAGAATCCATACTGTCCCCGTTTATAATGCGTTAAAAATGCGTCTGACAAAGTACGTAAGGCTTTGTTCAATATTTTTGCGAAATAAACTGTTCAAAAGGTGTCGGAGACAAGGAAAGCGTAGCCTTTTTATGAGGGGAGTGTACTCTTATGGTACATGACCAGAATAAAAAGCAAGCTTGACGCAGTAAACGACACCTTTTCAACTGTTTATTTATTATTTTTGTAACTTCAAAGGCTTATACGTACACAAAGGCTCTTCGCCCATATGGTCATTATCCATACTATGCGCGCGCGCACGACAACCACCACACACCTTATGATATTCGCAAACGCCGCACTTACCTTTATATTCGTCCTGTGTGCGGAACGATTGGAAATGCTTGGAAGATTTCCAAATTTCTGGAAAAGGTGTTTTCTTAATATTACCGCAATCAAGTTCTAAATAGCCGCAGGGCTGCACTTGTCCCACATGGCTGATGAAGCAAAAACCTGTTCCACCAAGGCAACCGCGTGTCATGGCGTCCATACCAAAATTCTCTGGCGTGACACTGATACCCTCTTCCTTGGCACGCTGACGCATAA
>CAYJFR010000055.1:9875-11820 GCA_964369335.1 uncultured Desulfovibrionaceae bacterium
CCAAAATTCTCTGGCGTGACACTGATACCCTCTTCCTTGGCACGCTGACGCATAATACGATAGTAATGCGGCGCACAGGTAGCTTTTAAGTGCATGGAGGTTTCTTTGCGGAAATCATAAAACCAGTGCAAAACTTCTTCGTATTCTTCGGCGGTAATCACTTGATCTGCCAAACCAGAAGCGCGCCCCATAGGCACAAGCAAGAAAATATGCCATGCCGCCGCGCCTATACTTTCGCACAATTTGAAGATTTCTTTAAAAGAATGTAAATTATTTCGCGTCACAGTGCTGTTAATCTGAAACTCAATGCCTTCAGCTTTGAGCAACTCAATGCCGCGCATAGACGCTTCAAAGGCCCCAGGGACACCACGAAATTCATTATGGCTGGCAGCGTCTGCCGCGTCTATGGAAATAGAACAGCGTTGGATACCCGCCTCGCGTATTTTACGCGCCGTTTCTGGAGTAATCAAGGTACCATTGGGCGAGAACACACAGCGCAAGCCTTTATCAGTGGCATAGCGAATAAGTTCATACACATCCGCGCGCATCATGGGGTCACCGCCCGTGAAGATGATAATAGGGTCGCCCACCTCAGGGAAGGTGTCTATAAGCGCCTTGGCTTCTTCTGTGCTCAGTTCGCCAGGGTATGGTTCTGTATGAGCTTCACCGCGGCAGTGTTTACAGGCAAGATTGCAAGAGCGTGTGACTTCCCACGCAATAAGGCGGCATTTAGGTGTGCCGTCTGGTAAAAAGCGCGCGGCGTGAGGATGAGCTGCCCCTTGACCTGTACCGTGCCCTGCGCCGTGCGGATGTCCGCCTTGCTTATGTTCATGTGGGTGACTCATGCGCGCACCACTCCTTTCAATAAAAGTTCTTCTGTAAAATACGTAATAATAATCTGTGCACCGGCGCGTTTTATGGCTGTCAAGGATTCTAAAACAATGGCTTCTTCATTAACCCAGCCTTGTAAAGCCGCCGCCTTAATAAGCGAATACTCACCGCTCACTTGATAGGCAGCTAAGGGCATGTCGAAGTTATGCTTCAAATCGCTCAAAATATCCAAGTACGCGCCCGCAGGTTTGACCATAAGAATATCTGCGCCTTCTTTAATATCGGCAGCAGCTTCACGTAATGCCTCACGGCTGTTGGAAATATCCATCTGATAGGATTTACGATCTCCACTTTGCGGGGCAGATTCTGCCGCCTCTCTGAAAGGACCGTAAAAAGCCGATGCGTATTTCACAGCATAGGACATAATGGGCAAGTTTTCATAGCCAGAAGCGTCCAAAGCCGTACGCAAAGCCAAAATACGCCCGTCCATCATATCAGAAGGCGCTACCATATCCGCGCCGGCTCTGGCGTGAGACACAGCTACTTTACACAAAAGTTCCAGTGTGGGATCATTTTGCACTTCACCTGTAGGTGATAGCAAGCCGCAATGTCCGTGCGATGTATATTCACACAAGCACACGTCTGTTATGACAAAAAGTTGTGGAAAGCGTGCTTTGAGTCTACGTACAGCCTTTTGCACAATGCCGTCATCTGCAAAGCCTTCCGTGCCTTCTGGGTCTTTGTTGGCTGGAATGCCAAAAAGGATAACAGCCACAAGCCCCTTTTCCACCGCCTTACCAACGCGCTCCTCTAAGGCTGTTAAGCCTAGCTGATACTGCCCCGGCATGGAGCTTATTTCTTTGATAAAATATTCGTCCGTACTGTCTACCACAAAGTACGGCATAACCAAATCCTCAGGACGCAAAGGCGCTGTTTCACGCACTAGTGAGCGTAGAGCCGCTGTTGTGCGTAAACGACGTCCGCGAAAAAAGGACGGTGTTGTATGTAAAGATGCCATATGTTCCTCTGGATATGTTTGCTTTTTTTATTTGCTTTTCTATCTTTAGTTTTTATTTTTTTGTGGGGGGAGAGGGAAAAACCTTTTACAAAAGGT
>CAYJFR010000056.1:0-11790 GCA_964369335.1 uncultured Desulfovibrionaceae bacterium
CCATATAAGTCCCATAATGGCATAAGGGCGGAATTTTGAGCCGTGCCACATAAACAATATAAGAGGTAGGGTGAGCAGAATATCCACGATGAACACACCGTTTAAACGCACTCTGTATTCAGAGAAAGGCAAGAAAATCATGGTTCCATAGGTGGTCACCACGTCAAGCCATATATGTAATAAGAGACAGCCTACCGCCAATAAAATGGTTTTTGTAAATGTCCACGGGGTTTTTTGCGCAGTGATGGAAAGCTCTTCGCCTTGTTCATGTGCGGCTAGAGCGGCGGCGTGCTTTTTCTTGCTGTTTATCCATAAAGGAAAAGCCAAAACTGCCAGCAACACAGCCAAAAAGGGTACTGCCACAAGGGAATGGGTGATACCTCTATGAAGTAAGAGGTAATTTATAGGCGATGTGGCAAAAATCACATCTATATCAGGGAAGGCCGCCATAAGACCGGCAAACAAAGCAAAAAGTTTACTTTGCGGGCGAATGCGTTCGGGTAAAGAATAGGCTAAAACCGCGCCACTGACTGCATGTGTAATAGGATCCATACATTACTGCCTAAATGGGCTTACTTGCCGTGGTTGGAGGTTAGTATAATCGTTGGGCCACTCTTCCTTAGACAGTCCCTGTTGTAAAAAACTCTCTATGTTTCTTTGCTGTGCATTCATATAGGCAGGCGTATTTATATAATAGAGGGACTTTTCTACATTGCTTCCATTGTGAGGATAGCGCAAATTTGCTGGATCGTGCGCAGCAGAAACATGCCCACTAGCTTGTGCTATTTCTACATCATCGCCCACCGTTCTTGGACCGCACGCCCCAAGCCCTAAAAGTATAACGCACAATACAGAGCCTTGGCAAATTTTTTCTATAAAATATTTCATAAATTCAAGACCTTTTTAGTAGTATTTACCGTGCTGAAAAACATGATACATCATAGGCGCAAGACACGCAATGCAGGTTTTTTTACAAAAATATATTTTTTTCTTGACGAAGACAAAATATTCACTTATAAGCATCTTCGTTGAGTGCTCTTGTAGCTCAGTCGGTAGAGTGCATCCTTGGTAAGGATGAGGTCACCGGTTCAATCCCGGTCAAGAGCTCCACTCAAAAGAATATTAAAGCCCCCGTACAGCGAAAGCTCTACGGGGCTTTCTGGTTTTTGTGGCTTTCTTTGTCTTTTGCATGCACAAGTGTTTATGATAATATACTGCACATCTGGAGCTTGAGGGGAAAATATCATGAAAATAACAGCGCTGGTAGAAAATACCACTAAAGGCATTGCAAAGGCCAAGCACGGTTTGTCATTGCATATTGCTACGCAAAAGCAGAGTATTCTTTTTGACCTTGGGTCAGACGAGACGCTTTTTACCAATGCAAAAGCTTTGGGCATTGATATAGCCAGTGTTGATACTGTTATTATCTCACATGGGCATTATGATCACGGCGGCGCGCTAGAGCATTTTTTACGCGTGAATACGCATGCTAAGGTCTATATACAGCGCAAAGCTTTTGACGAATATTACAGCAAGGCAGGCGCTGTAAAAAAATATATAGGGCTTGATAAAAAGCTTGCTGACCATGAGCAAATTGTCTGTCTTGACGGCGATTATAGTATTAATGATACGTTACGTGTTTTTACAGTGGCGCATAAGGACAAATGCTATTCAGACGTCAATACTCTTTTATACGCCAAAGACGCGCCAGACACTTTTGAGCACGAACAGCACGCCCTTATAACAGAGCAGAAAACAGTTTTGCTTATGGGATGTGGGCACGCAGGCATTGTCAATATTATGGAAAAAGCCCAAGCCTATGCGCCTGATATATGTGTGGGTGGGTACCATTTATACAGTGTGCCCAGCAAGCACACCGTTGGTATAGAACTTTTAGAAGCCATTGCTCATGAATTACGCGCCTATACACAAACGGTATTTTACACTTGTCACTGTACTGGTGAGGCGGCTTTTCAATATTTGTCACAGCATGTACCTAATATGTATTATCTTTCTTGTGGGGAATGTATTGAACTGTAATTTATAGGTATAAATGGCAACACGCCCTTTGCCATGAAAGAAGGAATGTTCATGACAAAGGGCTGCTTCATAGAGAGGAACTATAAGGGCTTTAGCAATTATTTAAAACTGTTTTAACAAAATCTTCAATGGAGCCTTTTTCTGATTGAGGGTCTCCATCGATTTTCAAGGTATCAAGAACTGTCGCTCCCAAGGCATTAAGCTTTTCTTCAATGGCATCTACTGCACCGCAAAAATACGTATACGAGCTGTCGCCTGTTCCAAAAACAGCTGTCTTTTTGCCACTAGCACCTATAACATCAAAATTATCAAAAAGATCAATAAAGTCGTCTTGTAGCTCGATTTCTTCATCACCCCAAGTGGAGCAGCCAAAGAGTACCAAATCATAGTCGGCACAAAGTCCGTCAGCTGTTACTTTACCTGCATCTTGTACGGTAACGGTGTGCCCTGCGTCAGCAAGAAGTTTTTCGCAGGTTGTTGCTACATATTCTGTATTGCCAGTGGTGGAACCGTAAACGATTAATGCTTTCATGAGTTGTCCTTTTTTTAAAGTAAGTTTTTCCTCAGCGCGCTTTTTAGTTGATATAGAAAGTGACTTTCATTGTCAATAATTTTTTATAGCTTTGCACAAAAAATATTTTTTTGTGCAATTGTATTATGGGCTACTTTGTTTTATTGGTGACACTAGTTTGTGCATGATTAGTGTATCATGCTGAAATATAATAAAAATATGTATATACCTGTGCGTAGAAAAATATTATTTCCGTTGACTTATGCACGCTTTTATACCAAGTTTTACACACTTACAGTTATTTATCTATGGAGGACTTTATGAAATATGGTCTTTTATCTTTGCCTACTTTGGCACTGTTAACATGTGTGTGCGCTTTTGCTCCCTTACCAGCACATGCTGATGACTCTGAAATAAAAACACAAATATCTACAGATGTAAAAAATCTTCCTTCTCCCATGCAAGAAGTACATGCTAAAGCTATGCAGGCTGACGCCGCCGCGCAGTATACTTTAGGGCATGCGTATTTTTATGGTAAAGATGTGCCAAAAAATGAAGATTTTGCTGTTTTTTGGCTCAAAGAATCTGCTAAACAAGGACATGCTGACGCTTTAGCTCTTCTTGGCACTATAGAAATAACTCATGCCAAATACAAAAATACTGAGCGTGGCTTACAGCTTTTGGAAGAAGCCATGGAGAAAGACGCGAAGCATTCTGCAACTTTGATACAGTATTTATTTTTGGGTGAAATATACGGCATTAAACGTGACAAAAAAGCAGCTCAACGTGTGGTTATTCACGGCGCTAAAAATAACGATATACAATCTCTTGCATGGGCAGCGTATTTCTTTTTCCTCAGTGCCTATGACCACAACAACACAGAAAATTATGCAAAAGCTTCTCAGTTGGCGGAACTTCTCGCCGACAAAGATATTCCTCTTGCCAATACTGTTATTGCTTGGTTGTTTTCCATAGGAGAAGGCGGCGCCGAGCAAGATCATAAAACAGCTTTTGAATATGCCCAAAAAGCCGCTCAGGCAGGCGAACCAGAAGGAATGGCCTTGCTAGCTGCTTATTATATGCGTGGTGTGACAGCTGATAAAGATATAGCACAGGCTGTGCAATGGGCACAGCGTTCCGCCGCCTTGGGCAGTGATTTGGGTCGAGTTGTCTTGGGTTCTTCATATATAGAAGGCCAAGGGCTCACACAGGACTTGGCAAAGGGCTATGCTTATATTACTTTAGCCGCGGACAATGGGCATGCAGAGGCGCGCTCTCTGTATGCTCATTGGGGTGAAAAGCTCACTCCAGAACAGCTCAAACAGGCGCAGGATTATGTAACTTCATGGCGTAAGCAATGGGGTTTTTAATATTTTAAGGAGTTTTCATGTCTCAATCGGTACAAGAAAAAAGTATGCTCACAGGAACTGGGCTTCTTGTGGGCTATTACGCCACGGGGCTTTTGACCCTTGTGGTAGGTATTACTATTTTTATTCCGCTTATTGGTTCTTTCCTTTCGGGCAGAGCTGCTAAAAAAACGGGCAATGTTTTGGTGGAGCGTCACTGTGCATGGATTTTTAACAGCACTTTTATTTCCCTTGCTCTTATTATGCTTATGATTGGCACTGGAACCATTGCCTTTGGGCTTTCAGAAGCAGATGTTGCGTATATAAATAATTATATCAAAGAATTAAGCTTTGAACAAATTTGGGCAGATCCCGCCTTGCAAAATCTTGTGAAGTATATTGTAGGTATTTTTGTAGCTACTGTGCTTATTTCCATATGGTTTATTTATCGTATAGTTCGCGGTGGCATTATGCTGTTACGTGGACGCCCACCCAAGGGAGCATAAGGTAAAACGTACTTATATATAGTACAATAAAAGGCATGGACTGCTTCGCTTAAACGAAGCAGTCCATGCCTTTTATTTTAAAGTTATTTAAACAATCTTTAACGTACAAATCTTTCAAAATATTCTATGGTCTTCACAAGCCCTTCACGCAAAACAATTTTGGGTTCCCAATCAAGTTTTGTCTTAGCAATAGTGATATCTGGACGACGCTGCTTAGGGTCGTCTTGTGGAAGAGGCTGATAAATAATTTTTGAGCTGGAACCTGTCATTTCCACAACGGTTTCTGCCAATTCTTTAATGGTAAACTCACCAGGATTGCCCATATTCATGGGGCCGGTAAAATCGTCAGGCGAAGCCATAAAACGCACCATCAATTCTATAAGATCATCTACATAGCAAAAAGAGCGCGTTTGAGAACCGTCACCGTAAATGGTGATGTCTGTACCTTGTAGGGCTTGCATAATAAAGTTAGACACTACGCGTCCGTCATTGGGATGCATACGCGGTCCATAGGTGTTGAAGAGGCGCCCAACCTTAATGGGTAAGCCGTGCTGACGGTGATAGGCAAAAAAGAGCGTTTCTGCACAGCGCTTTCCTTCGTCATAGCAGGCACGCGTGCCAATGGGGTTCACATTACCCCAATAATCCTCTGTTTGTGGATGTACATCAGGATCGCCGTAAACTTCTGATGTGGAGGCTTGAAAAATTCGCGCACGCAAACGCTTAGCAAGACCGAGGGTATTAATGGCACCGTGTACACATGTTTTTATGGTTTGCACAGGGTCATGTTGATAATGTATAGGCGATGCAGGGCAGGCAAGATTATAAATTTCATCTACTTCCATATACATGGGAAAGGTGATGTCATGGCGCATAAGTTCAAAGCACTTATGGTCAAGTAAGTGCTCCACATTTTGCCGTGCACTGGTAAAGAAGTTGTCCACACAGATAACCTCATGCCCATCCTTAAGCAAGCGCTCACAAAGATGAGACCCCACAAAACCCGCGCCACCTGTTACTAAAACTCTTTTACGTAAGTGCATATATCCTCCAAAAAATTCTCCAGATTTTACCTAAAACCCCCTCATAAAGCAATATAAATCCTTTGGCTTTTCCCCAGAGAAATATTGCAGTATAACAAACGGTATGTAAATTCAAACTTCCCTAAATAATAAAACTTGGTTATGATAGCTTATGACTAAACACATAGCTCTTTTTTTACCCCCCTTGCCTCAGGCCAGCGGCGGGCTTATGGTGCTATTGCAGTTGGGAAATCAATTGCATAGCTTGGGGTATAGTGTGGTTTTTGTCACACACGCTCAAGGACAATCCCGTCAGAGTAATGTATTTATTCGCGAAAAAGCCCAAGCTCCCATAAAAACATGGGACGAAGTTCAACTTTCTTCTCAATATATATGGATTGTTCCTGAGGGTTGGCCCAACGCTCTTGTGCTGGGCATAAATGCCGGTGCGCGTTGCATTGTGTATGTGCAAAGCTGGTCTTACGCTTTGCGCACTCTTTCAGACGGTGTGCATTGGTCACAGCTTCCTGTGGAGTTTTTATATGTATCAGAGCCAGCGCGCCAATGTTTAAAAGATGTTACTGGCAAAGACGGTCCTATTGTGCGTCCGGCTTTGGATTCTGCTTTTTCTGCATTGACGCAGTTGGAAAATATTCATGCCAAAGATGAGGCTGTACAAGGACCTTTACGCATAGCGTGGATGCCGCGGAAGAATAAAGGTATAGCTGTGCAAATTATAGACGCTTTGGCACAGCGCCTTGCCTATGCGCAACCACATATTGTTGTGCGATGGGTGGAAATTGAAAAAATGTCTCTGCAAGAGGTGGGAAAAAACTTACAGCAATGCCATATCTTTTTAGCCACGGGCTTTCCTGAAGGCTTTGCCTTGCCTCCCTTAGAGGCTATGGCATGCGATTGTATCCCTGTGGGTTTTTCTGGTCTTGGCGGCTGGGATTATATGCGTTCTTGTTCTTTACCAGAGCGTGCTATGCCCTTTTTAGCCAAGCCTTTTTTTGCCACTCCTCCCACTGTTAGTGATGCCATAGGCGGCGGTAACGGTTTTTTTGTGGAAGATGCCCACGTTTGGGCGGCAACCTTAGCCCTTGAACAAGCTCTACTTTTATTGTATGGCGGTGGAGACGCTCTTGCCATGCTTCGTACAAACATGGCGCGCACGGCAGCTTCTTATTCTGCACAGGCGCAAAAGGAGCAATTACAAGCTTTAGAACCCTTTTTCACAGCGTAAATTATGTCTAAAAAAATTCCTGTGCCCCCACAAAGTGTGGCACAACATTTGTCCCTTACTGCTTGTGGTGTGGATAGTCACGCCCATCTTGATTCTAAGCAATTTGACCAAGACCGTGAAGAGGTGCTTGCCCGTGCCAAAGAATGCGGTATTGCCCATATAGGCAATATTTTTCTTGACCCGCGTGAGTTTTTGAAAAGGTCTGCCTATTTTGCTGAGCATCCTGAAGTATTTTATGTTCTTGGTATCCATCCTTGTCATGGGCAAGAATGTGACGACGAAGCCTTAGCTCTTATGCGCGAGCATTTTCATAATGAACCACGCCTCAAAGCTGTGGGTGAAATCGGTCTGGATTTTTATTGGGACGATTGTCCCAAAGATATACAGTTACAAGTTTTTGTGGCGCAACTACATATGGCGCGTGAGCTGGCAAAGCCTGTGGTCATTCATAGTCGCGACGCCACAGACGCTACCTTGGCTGTTTTGGAAAAAGAAGGCTTTAAAGATTATCCCTTACTGTGGCATTGTTTTGGCGGAACAGCCTTTGAGGCAAAGCGTATCCTTTATAATGGGTGGCATATTTCCATTCCTGGGCCTGTGAGTTATCCCAAAAATAAAGATTTGCGTGAAGCCACCGCTGTCATTCCGCTAGATAAAATTATGCTTGAAACAGACTGCCCCTATTTGTCTCCGCAACAATGGCGCGGTAAGCGTAATGAACCTGCCTATACGGTCTATACTGTAGAAGCTATGGCGCAAGCGCGAGATATGGACGCCCAAGAACTTTGGAAGGCGTGTGGCGAAAATGCGCAACGCTTTTTTAAGATTGGCGCTTTTGCCTAGACAGTCTCTTTGAGAAAAAATATATAGTTCAAAAAATACAAGCGCATAGAATTGATTTTCAATGAAAGTCAATTCTATGCACTAAATTTCTTGGGCTCCCCTTAAATGAAGTTGGCATAAGCCAGCCTTCATTTAAGGGGAATACGTCCTGATTTTCACAGGACAAACACACCCATTTTTAGGCCAATAACGCGGCTATACGGGAGGCATCAAGACCGCTATGGGCATGCATGGCAGCGTAAGGATCCTCAGCAATCATGGAAACAGTTTCTTCCATAACGCTTGCTACATCTTCATCGGCAATAAGCGTAGGCTGCGCGGTGCCGGATGCATTTACGTGCACGCTGTCACCTTGTACGGATGCGTCGTGCGCGTCTGCGGGCTGAGTTTGACGAGGCTCAACCGATGCAGGTTTTGTAGTTTCCCATTGAATCCCACTATTGCTACCAAAAACTGTTGAGATAGTATTCATATTAGCTCCTGCAAAGTCTGTATAGACTCGGTGCAAAATTTTCCTTGTATGTTTGTATATACTATACCTAGCAAAAGCTGTGCCAAGCTTTTTTGACACTAACAGGCATTGCAGTACTTTTTTTCTGTGTGGCTCTTGACTAAAAGCAAAGACTTTTTATTTATAGCAAGACGTTCAAGACTCCTGCACAATTCATTGTACGGAGGCTTTGGAGTGTTAACGCCTTTATTCTAATGAGGAGATTTTTATGACAGAACTGACAAAAGAGGCAGAGCAAGCACCACAAGGGCAACAGCATGAATTTCGTGCTGAAGTGCGTAAGGTGCTGAATATTATAACTCACTCTCTCTATACCAATCGCGAAATCTTTTTGCGTGAACTTATATCCAACGCTTCCGACGCCTTAGACAAATTGCGCTTTCAACAAAGTAAAGGGCAAAATCCTTTGGCGCCAGAATTGCCTTTTGAAATTTCCATCACTGCCGACAAAGACGCCAAAACCTTGACTATCAAGGACACTGGCATCGGCATGACAGAAGCAGAGCTTATCAGCAATCTTGGAACCATAGCCAAATCTGGTTCTGAGCAATTTCTTGCCGATATGAAATCCCAAGAAAATGGCGCAGAGGCAGACGCTTCCAATATTATCGGTCGCTTTGGTGTGGGCTTTTATGCCATATTTATGGTTGCCGATAAGGTAGAAGTAACTTCACGTTCTGCCTATGGTGACAATACTGCCTACACTTGGGTCAGCGACGGTTGCGGCGCTTTTAGTGTTCATACAGCAGAGCAAGGGGAAAATACTCCTGAGCGCGGAACTGTTATCACCGCTTATCTTAAAGAAGACGCCGCCGAATTTTTGGAAAAATACCGCTTAGAATCCGTCATTCGTAAGCATTCCGCCTTTATTCCTTTCACTATATTAGTAGACGGCGAACATATTAACACCACGCCTGCCCTATGGCGTGAGCCTAAATTCTCCATCACCAAAGAGCAATACAATGAGTTTTACAAATTCTTGACATATGACGCTCAAGAGCCTGTGGACACCTTGCACTTCTCTGTGGATGCGCCAGTACAATTCAATGCCTTGCTCTTTATCCCCACACAAATGCCAGATATTTTTGGTTCTGGTCGTGAGCGTTGGGGCTTAGACTTATATGCGCGTCGTGTGCTTATTATGCGTGAAAATAAAGAGCTTCTTCCTGAGTACTTAAGCTTCCTTAAAGGTGTTGTGGATACGGAAGATTTACCGCTTAATATCTCTCGTGAAAATCTTCAGGAGAATATGGTTTTACGTAAGATTCAACAAACCATCGTAAAACAAACGTTGAACCATCTTGAAAAAATGGCGCAAAACGATCCTGAAAAATATGCAGAGTTCTGGCATAAGCACGGGCGTATCTTTAAGATGGGTTATCACGACTTTGTACATAAAGACCGCATTGCGGCTCTTTTGCGCTTCAACGCTTCCACCCATGACGACGCCCAAGGCTTGACCTCTTTAGATGAGTATATCAGCCGTGGTAAGAGCGGACAAAAAACTATTTGGTATGTTTCCGGTGCCAGTCGTGAAGCCGCGCGTCTCAATCCGCATTTGGAAGTTTTCCGCAAAAAAGGTCTTGAAGTTTTATACCTCACAGAGCCCATCGACGAATTTGTTATGGAAGGGCTTGGCAAATATCAAGAGTGGGATTTAAAAGCTGTTGAGCAAATCAACGACGACAGTCTCAAAGATTTTGCCGACACAGAAGACAGCGCCACCAAGACTCAGCCTCTTGCCGAAGACGATCTTTCCAGCTTTGATTCTCTTGTGGTACGTATGCAAGAAATCTTAGGCGATAAGGTCAAGGAAGTTCGCATTTCTCACAGGCTTGCTGACAGCCCTGCTTGCCTTGTGGCGCCTGACGGTGGACTTTCTTCTTCCATGGAAAAGCTTATGCGCGTTATGCAAAAAGACGACACCATTCCGCAAAAGGTGCTTGAAGTAAACCGCGACCATCCTATTTTACGTAATTTATTGCGTATTCATAAAAATGACGCTCAAGATTCTTTGCTGACAGAAGTGGTAGAAGCCCTTTTTGATACTAGCTTGCTTCTTGATGGTTATCTCAAAGACCCACATGCCCTTGTGAGCCGCACCAATAAGCTTATGGAACAAGCTGGTGCGTGGTACGCAGATTTAAAGAAGATTTAATTTTTTATTGTGTTTTTTTGTGGGGGGAGGGAGACCCCCTCCCTCTACCAAAACGCGCTTTATAAAAAAAGCCTGTATCCACGAAGATACAGGCTTTTTTATACTTTATTGAAAACTAAAACTAGCTACCGTTCAATTCCATGCGGAATTTGCGGGAAAGGCGGAACACAACAACCTTACGGGGGGCAAGGGTAATGGCCTCATCGGTTTGAGGATTGCGGCCTTTACGTGCATTTTTATCATAGGCTTCAAATTTACCAAAACCACTAATGAGTAAGGCGTCGTCTTTTTTTATGGCGCGTTTCATGATGTCGAGGAGTTTTTCCACAACAACCTTTACATCAGCGCGATTCTTGTCACTTTTTTCATAAATGGCTTCTACAATTTCAGCCTTTGTCAATGTCTTCCCCATATTTTCCTCCAAATGAAATATACACCGTCTGACTCTCGCTTACGGTATCGCTTATATACACAAAGCTTTTTGACATAAGCACTGTGTATTATAAAAATTTGTAGAGCAACCACTTGCTTTTTCTTGATCACTCATGCATGAAATGCTCATTCGGCATGAGTAGGGGGAAAAAGTGTGTCTCTTCATTGCCGTATACTCTGCATCCCCCTTGTATGCAAGGTTTTTTTATGTTTAAATGCGGTTTTAATGCCTGTTTTTTCAATTTTTTTTACTATTTCAAAGAGATAAAATAAAATCTTTATATCCTAGCCAACTATGCCATATACACGAATTTCTCTTTCTTGGCCTAAAAAAACGGGCTTTCAGCGCGGTATTTACCCTATTTTCATCCCTTTTGCAGGTTGTAAGCAACGTTGCATCTTTTGCGCGCAGCACCTTCAAAGCGGCAAAAAAGCCTGTGAGGACAGCCAAGACACACAAGCCATTCTTCACACAGCCGCTCAAGACCTAGCTTTACGCAAAGCTCAAAATAAAGCGCCGCTGGAAATCGCCTTTTACGGGGGGACATTTACCGCCCTTCCTGAGCAAGATTTTGACGCATGTATTGCTTTTACCCTTGAACAAAGCTCTCTTGGGCATATTCTAGGGGCGCGTTGTTCCACCCGCCCTGACGCTGTATCAGCCAAAAAGCTTCAAGCCTTACAAGAAGCTGGCTTTACAAGCATAGAGCTTGGCATACAAAGCTTTCACACAGAAGCACTTAACGCCGCCCAAAGGCATTATACACAGGCTACAGCCTTTGAAGCGTGTCAGCGCGTGCGCGAGGCTCAATTTTCCCTAGGGGTGCAGCTTATGCCGGGTATGCCGGGGGTGAATTCTGCTATTTTCTTACAAGATGTAGATTTTGCCTTACAGCATGGGGCGCATTTTTTGCGCATGTATCCGTGTCAAGTGATTGCAGGCACAAACTTAGAACAACTTTGGCAAGAGGGGGGCTATAGCCCTTGGGATTTGCCACAAACCATCGACAGCTTGAGTCAAGGCTGGCTTAAAGCGCATTTGGCGCATATACCTGTTATTCGTATGGGTTTAGCCCCGCAGAACCAGCTTGAAAGCCATATTTTGGCAGGCCCACGCCACCCTGCTTTGGGAAATATGGTACAATCACTAGCTCTTTACTTGTATATTACTCATA
>CAYJFR010000057.1:0-1668 GCA_964369335.1 uncultured Desulfovibrionaceae bacterium
TTTGGCTTTGCGCATACAGTGACCACAGGTGTTATTTCTGCCACCAATCGTACCGTGCGCAGTAATGCGGGTATTATTACTGATCTTATTCAAACTGACGCTGCCATTAACCCCGGCAATAGCGGCGGCCCTCTTTTAAATATTTTAGGGGAGCTTGTGGGTATAAATACTGTGGTGGATGCCAGAGCGCAGGGTATTGGTTTTGCTATACCTATCAGTAAGGCCGAGCGTGTTATGCAAGATATCTTGGGGCAAGGGCAAGTTTCGCCTTTGTGGCTGGGTATCCAAGGGCAAGATGTTGATCAAGGCGTTGCCATGGCGCTCAATCTCAAAAAGCCTCAAGGGGTGCTTGTGGCGTCTGTATATGCCAATTCTCCTGCGGAAAAAGCGGGTATTGTCAGTGGTGATGTTATTACTCGATTTGGCAGTACAGATATTCGAGACAAACAAGACTATCTGCAAGTGCTGCGTAATCACACGCCGGGAAAAGCGGTTCAAATGCATATTTGGCGTCAAGAAAAGGTGGAGACCATATCTCTTTTGCCTGAAAATTTTACCAATGCCCTAGCTATTGCGCTTTTTGAGAAGCGTTGGGGTTTTAGCCTGAGCGAAAATAACGGTAGGCTTATGGTAACGCGTGTGCAAAGCAAAGGACCTGCTTCCATGCTTAAAGTGGGGGATACTATTTTAGGTGTTGGTAATATAAGGGCACAAAATATCGAAGAATTTCTTGCAATATTTAGAAATTATCGTATGGCGCAACAAGTTTTACTTCATGTGGAGCGGGGCAGACGAGGCTATTATGCTAAGCTTATATTGTAAGACAAATATGAAAAAGTTGTAATTCTGACTTGACACTTCTTATGAGCTAACGCTATGCCATTGAGCACGGAACACGTTCCGTTTTGGTTGAAACACTATTTTTAGGCGATGTATCACATGGCCTTTTATTAACACTCATTGGAGGAAATTATGAGCTGGAATGTATCTATTGATGCTGACAAATGTACAGGTTGTGGCGAATGTGTAGACGTTTGCCCCGTAGAAGTTTACGAACTTCAAGACAGCAAGTCTGTTGTTATTAACGAAGAAGAATGTCTTGGCTGTGAATCTTGTGTAGAAGTTTGCGAAACTGACGCAGTTTCTGTAGAAGAAATGTAGTTTCTTTCCTCATAAAGTATGCGCGACGCGCTGAAAAAAAGTTTTTATAAAATTACTCTTTTTTAGCGTGTCTTTCTTCTTGCCAAAACAAAAAGAAGGCTTACTTTATGACGATGCCAAGTAATTTGGTGCCGCCGAATGTCTAACGTTCGGCGGCATTTTGGTACGTATTTCTAACTATTGTAAGGTATAACATGATTCCTGACTTGTCTGCCATTTTTGCTCGCTACGAAGCCCTTGTAGCTGAAGCCGATGCCCTTTTTGATCATATTCGCAAAACACAAGGTGATTGTGTGACTTGTGAACAAGGCTGTAGTGACTGTTGTAATGCACTTTTTGATCTTTCTCTTGTGGAAGCCATGTATCTTAACAAGACTTTTGCAGAATCTATCCCTCATGGCAGAGAGCGGTCTGACATTCTAACTCGTGCCTCTGACCTTGACCGTACAGCCACACGCATGAAACGCGATTTTTATAAAGCCGCTAAAGACGGTAAGGACGCTGAAG
>CAYJFR010000057.1:1692-11725 GCA_964369335.1 uncultured Desulfovibrionaceae bacterium
TTTACTCAATGCAGAAAATGCCTGTGTGTTGTATGCACACCGCCCCATCACTTGCCGCTTATACGGCGTGCCATTAAATATTAATGGTAAGGGGCATGTTTGTAGTAAAACAGGATTTTCTAAGGGCGGACAATATCCCACTGTACATATGGGCGCCATTCAGCAACGCTTAGACGGTTTGTCTCGTGATATTGCCGAAGCTGTAAAGAGCCGCTTTAAAGAATTAGATCAAGTTTTTGTGCCTGTTTCTATGGCGCTTATGACAAAATATGACGAACAATACTTAGGTATTGGACCTGCTAAAAAGGAATAATTGCCATGCTTGAAATGATTCCTGCCACCGTTTTTAGAGACGGTACGCGTCAAGAGCTTAATGAAGAACAAGAAGGGCTTAAGCGTGAAATTTATGAGCGCATGAACCCAAGGCGTCGTAAATTTGTCGACCGTATTGGGTACGATAATTGGGATCCTTTCCAAAAGCCCAATGACCCTCTTGATATTCGTCTTGACGCCACAAAACGTACCACACAACAATTGGTACGCGAATTTTTGCAAGTGGCAGCTCAAAAAGGCCAATTTAGCAATGACTATGGACGTGGAGCGCTAGAGTGTGCTCTTGGTGTTGTAAACAAAGATGAAAAATATTTAGGTATAATGGATTTTTGTCTTTGGTATCATGACTTACTACAGAAAGAAGGACATATAAAATGAAAAAAAGCTACGATGATATTGACGAATACATCGCCGATTTAAAGAGCGAAATTCAAGATAATGAACAGTGCGCCAATCATCACTACAATCTTGGTTTAGCTCTTTTAACCAAAAGAGACTTTGTAGGTGCTGAAGAGTCTTTCTTAGCCGCCGTGCGCAACTCACCACGCCTTGCCGAAGCTTTTGTTCAGCTTGGCGGCATTTGCCTTGAACGTGGTGATCTTGACGGTTGCTTACGCTACAATGAAGAAGCCGCCAACTGCCGCGCCAAATTCCCTGTACCTTGGGGCAATATTGGCTTTGTACATCTTCAACGCGGTGAACCCGAAAAAGCCATCAAAGCCTTGAAAAAAGCCCTTAAATGGGAACCTAACTTCATTCAAGCCTATAATGCTCTAGCTACAGCCCATTTTATGGAAGGCGATTATGACGAAAGCGAACTTGCATGCAACGAAGCTTTACGCCGCGAACCTTCCTTTGCTCCTGCATGGAATAATCTTTCCCTCGTTCTTTTTGAAAAAGGAGAATTTGCAAGAGCTGTAGAAGCCGCTGATAAAGCTCTTGCTGGTGGTTTTGAAGTTCGTCAAGAATTCCTCGACGAATTAGCTCCGCATAGAAGCTAATTTTCTTTTCTATTTTTATGAGAGGGGAGAGTGTTTTGAGAATGCTTTCTCCTCTTTTTTATCACCAGACTACCTTTCTCTAATTAGCATCATTTTATCTGATAACTAAGCTATTTAATTGAATACATATACTTATGTTGCTGTTGAGGGGCAAGATTTTTTTGAAACTTTATGTCCCATAATCATTTATTATGTAAACTTTGTTTTTCTGCATTTTATACATTTCTTTCTGCTAAACAACTACAAATTCAACTGAATATATGCATTTCACTCTTTTTTATTCACAAAATAATTAAAAAAACAATGCAAAGAATACAAAAAAACCTCATATTGTATAAATAGGAGGTTTAAAAAAATAACTATATAAAATAAAAAATTATTTTAAAATTTTTAAGATAATTTCTTGATACTCTTTATCGTGCTCAAGAATATCAAGAAGATCTTGCTTTATGCTAGGATCTGTATTTGCTTCAAGCAATGCCTTAAAAAATCCTTGATGATTTTTATAACGGTGACTATAACCTCGGCCATTATAAGCTGCTAGGTGTAGTGGGGTGTTACCATCATTATTTTCAATATTGACGTTAGCGCCATTGGCTAAAAGAGACAGTCCTGCCTCAACATATTTTTCACCGCGCACATAGTCTTGTTCTTCATGTAAGTAAAAATGTCTGTGAGAATCGCTCAGTAGATGCAAAGCAGTATTTCCTAACATGTCAGTATGGTTGATTTTTGCTCCATTATTAACAAGGTAGCTTATGCCTTCTTTATTGACTTTTCCTCTTATGGCATAAAAGAGAACTGTTTGTCCGCGATTATCTGCAGGGTTTAAATCAGCACCTTGCCTTACCAGCTCTTTTAAAATTTCAGTATTGCCATTATACTGGGCTGCGTACATAATAGGCGTGATAAGGCTGTTGTCTTTTGCATGCACATTGCTGCCACTTTTCAAAGCTTTTTTTACATCTGCAAGGCTTGCATCTTTCCAGAAGTCTTGTTTAAGTAAGACATCTTTCTTGCTGTCTTCTTCTTTGGCTTTTTTTAAGATTTGTAATGCTTCGCTATTTTCAAGACCCTCATTCCATTTTATGGCATAATCATATGCGTATCTTCCTCTATAGTCGCGGGCTGTTGCATCTGCACCATGTCTAAGAAGGGCTAAGATAATAGCAGGATTTTCATTGTTTTCAGCTATATTCATTAAAGGGGTTGTTCCCGCATCTTCAATAAAATTCCCTGAAGGTTCATAATAATAATCCTCTTCAGATCTTATGCTCAGTGACGCTCCTTTTTTAATCAAGTATTCTAACATTTCTACGTTGCGGTTTTGAGTATAAATCTCTGACAGTACAGTGGCATAATCTATTTTTCCGCCGTATTTAATTAATAATTCAAGCATTGGTATGCTCGCACCACCATAAATAGCCCACTCGGTAGTTGTTAAAAACCAATCAATACCGGATGATTCATTGGGGTCAGCGCCACATTTTAAATATGTCTCCACTAATGCCAAATTACTATCATCGTAGGTCAAGGAAAGGAATATAGGCGAGTCTTCGTATTCATCGGTGGCAGTGACGTCAATACCCTCACAAGGGTCTTTTGCTTGTGTTGTGTAGGGCAGGGCAAGAGATGCTACAAGTAAAGAACTGCAAAACAATACAGAAAGTTTGGTAGGCATAAATACTCCATAGGCGAGGGCGTTAAAATATGAGATAGCAAGCGAGTGCTTTCTCTTTATCATGGAAGATAAAAGTAAGGCAATATTTTTGTGCTGAGTTCTTATGAAGGAATAGGGTTTATGTATTGAAATAATTATTTTATTTTGTAGTATGTAATAGATACGTAAGATAGCTCTTGACAAAATTAGCCCTTTTAGGGCAAGGTACTTCCCATGAACAACACCGTAAAAACATATGCTGTAGAAGCTTTTTTTGCTGCGTTTTATTATTACCCACCTGTCAATATACGGGAAGGGTCTTTGTTGTTTTCTTAATTGTAAGAAAAATGTTTGATGGGAACCGCTTCCGAAAGGAGGCGGTTTTTTTTTTGGGCTTGTCGACGTATGTGAACATGCTTTAGGTCGGCGTAAACGAGGGAAAGGCTATGGAAAGTATTATTTGGATCGGTTACATGGCAGTATTTTTTTTCTTGGCGCGTATGGGCGCAGGAAAGGACGCTCTTTTAAGTGGTAAAGTGGGCTTTGGGGTGCAATCTCTTGCCTATGTTGCCACGTATATTTCTGCTGTGGCGCTCATTGGTTTTGGGGGCTTAGCGCATAAATTTGGTTTGCAAATGATGCTTATTGCCTTGGGCAATGTGCTTTTAGGGACGCTGTTTGTATACTATGTGCTCGCATGGCCCACAAAGCAATTGCAGCAACGCTTACAAGCACGCACGCCGGCACAATTGATTTCTTTGGGGCACAAAGCGCCTTTTTTACGTAAAATTTTGGCGGTTATTTTTGCTTTCTTCCTTTCTGTGTACGCCGCTGCTGTCATTAAAGGGGCGGCTATGATGTTGCACAATATTTTCCCTTTAAGTGTGCAATGGTGCATATGGCTTTTGGCGGCCATTGTCGGTATTGCTGTGCTTTGGGGCGGTATGCGCGGCGTATTGCTCACAGAAGCCATGCAAGGCGCTATTATGCTCTTTGGTATAGGCTTATTAGCCTATGAGGTGCTTACCATAGTAGGTGGCCCTGTGGAAGGAGTACAGGCCTTAGCTCAGATAGCGCCCACCCCTCAAGCCAATAATGGCTTTACGGCTTTATCTTCTGGCGAATCAGGCTTTTTTGTCTGGTCGCTCATAGTGGTGACCTCTGTGGCTGTATGGGCACAACCGCAAATGATTCAAAGGCATTTTGCCCTCACTGATAAAAAGGAATTGAAAAAAGCCGCCATCCTTGCCTCATCAGTGTTGCTGCTTATTGTGGGTGGCATGTATTTTATTGCTTCTTTATCGCGTCTTATTTTGCCAGAAATGCAAAACAGCGATGAAGTTATCCCCACACTAGTGGCTATGCTTTTACCAGGGGCGGGAAAGCAGATTTTCAGTCTTGCCATTATTTCAGCCTCCATTTCCACCTGTACGGCTTTATTCCATATAGCCAGCTCTTCCTTAACTGAAGATATGTTTTCCACCAAGACCACCAAGAAAACATGGTTCTTTGCTATGTTCTGCTGTGTTTTGGTGAGCGGCTTTACGGCACAGGTTGAGGGGAAGATTATTTCTTTATTATACACCACTAGCTGGAGTGTCATTGGTGCCACGGCCTTTGTTCCGTATATTTGCCTTGTACTCTTTAAACACTCCCATGCCACAGCCGCCACAGCCAGCGCTATTACGGGAGCTCTTTCTTGCTTGAGCTTTTACTTATTCATTTCTCCTAAAACGGCTTTATGGCTTATAAACGGTATTCCTGCATCCATACAGCATATACCACCCTTTGTCATAGGTGTGGCACTTTCTGCTTGCGTATATCTTGTGGCAAGTCTGCGCTTGAAACCAGTAGCACGGGAAGCAATGGGCAAAGGCTAAAGCGTTTTTTCTGTATTGTTACAGCGTATGAGGGGAGTTTTTACTCCCCTTTTTTTGTGGGAAAAGCTCATAAAACAAGAGGAATATATTTTGCACAATAAAGGAGTATTATTGAAGAAATAGGAAAAGTTTTCCCTATAAAATGCAAAAAGACCTTGAGGAGATATATATGAGCGTACAAAGTATAGGTGTAGCGAGCTCTTCTTTTTTTGATGTAGGTGCGTATAGTGCGCAAAAAAAGACCGCATCTTTAGCCACAGCAGGGCGCGGCTCACAAGATACTTTAGCTATTTCCGCAGGGGCTTGGGCCATGTTTGTAGAGACGCAAGGCGGACTAGCTGGTATAGAAGAGCAGAGTATACAAGCAAGTTCTGCCAGTGAAGCTATGAAAGAAGAATTTGCCATGTTTGCACCTCTTGCCCATACCTCTTCATCGGAAAAATTTGCCTCACCCCTTGAATCAACCAACTCCTCTAATGAATCTCAATCCATGGCTGAGGAAGTGTTAGAAAAAATCACTTCGGGCATGAGTTTTGAGGAGGCGCTTTTTGAGGTAAAAGCTGAAAAATACGAAGCCTACTTTAAGGAAGAGTTGGAGAAAAATGGCGGTGACGCTCACAGCGCTGCTGCACGGGCGCAAACACGTTTAGAGTCAGAATCCTATGTGAGTGAGGAAGATATGCTCGCCATAGTGCAAGATTTGGCTACCACATACGGAGCTGTGCAGTCTTCAGAGGCACAGCATATAGCTGACGTGTTAGACGCGTATGCTGAGACGCTGGAAACTTCTTTACAAGGCGTGCAAGCGGCACAAGAGTATGTTGTAAATAAAGATGAGAAGAAAGCTTTACAAAATGAGCTATTGCACAGCCTCTTTGCTCAAACTTCCTCAAACACCCAAAAGACTTTAGAAGAAGAGAAAGCTACAAAAGACGCCACTACAAACCTGACAGTTAAAGAACAGCTTGAACGTGAACACGGCATAAAGCAATACGAGAAAGTGGCGCGTCTGTAAAAACGTGTGTACTAGAAGCTATCTTATAATTCTTTTTAGTAAAATACGAATGCAAGCAAGTTGTATGAACGCAAAGTTCTATAAGTTTTTTTTGCTCATGACTATTATGGGATACTATAACTCAGCACTCTAGCAGGGGGTAAATTAAACCATACCGTATGTTTATTATGCACCACAAAACCATTTTTTTCTAATAATGTTTTTTGATTAAGCGAGTAAGTATACTGAATAAGAGAATTTTTGCCTAACAAAGATTTTATGGCAGCAATAATTTTGTTACTAACTGAATGTGGCAAAGAGATAAAAGGTAATGACGACACTATAGATGCTACATAGGCATTTTCTGGCAAATATTTTTTCATATATGCCGCATCATCTTGTATTATTTGAAGTTGAGGGAAGTTCTTACGCAAGAGTGTACACTGTATGGGACACGTTTCAAAAACAATCAATCTCGAAGTAGGAATACCACGATTTAGCAATGCCTTTGTTACCGTACCTGTGCCAGCACCTAGTTCAAATATATATCCTTGCGGTTGCCTAGTTTTAGAATACGTATATTTTTCTGCCAAAACTTGCTCTTGCAATGTGTAAATTATATTATTGTCTATTTGGTTTGCAAGCTGTTGCGTTAAGTATGGACTACTAGGGCAAAGCATTCCCATAGAGAGAGGGGATTTTACAAGCGCCCTAGAAAAAGACCATAGTGTATTCACTGAACTATGGCAAAACATACTATTTTTCATAATATCCTCCCTATGATTACATGAATCTACAGCTCTATATTCTAAGATGATATCTTTTGCAATGGTTGCACCTAGAGCATATTCTTTCACACTCTGTAAAAACAGTAACTTTTGCTATGTGGAAGACCTGTACATACATTTTTTATAGTATACACAGGTCTTTTTGAACGCATCTTAATTATGTGAACACGCTCTAAGCTTATTCAAGGATTCCTCTTTGTAATTCCTCGAATTTACGTTTCATGGTGGGGTTTTTCTTGGTAAGTTTTTTTATGCTCAAATCTTGCGCCTTATCATTGGCAAGCCTGAGATTATTTTCTGAGGATAAAAGCGCCTCTTTGGTCTTTTCTAAATGTTTGATAGTTTCGTCTATTTCTTTAATGGCAGTCTGGAATTTTTTGCTTGCAAGCTCATAATTTCTATTGAATTTATCTTTAAATTCAAACATGTCGCTTTCAAAATTAGAAATGTCAATATTTTGCGCTTTGTATTCAGCCAGTTGCTCTTTATATGCCACAGAATTTAAAGCCGCATTGCGCAATAAGGTTATGATGGGAATAAAAAATTGCGGACGAATCACATACATCTTGGGATATTTATAGGACACATCCACAATACCATTATTGTAAAGCTCGCTGTCTGCTTCTAGTAAGGAAACTAACACGGCATATTCACAACCTTTTTCTTGCCTGTCTTTATCAAGCTCTTTCAAGAAATCTTCATTCTTTTTCTTGGTGGCAGTGGTGTCCATTTCGTGTTTCATCTCAAACATAATGGAAATAAATTCTATGCCATTGTCTGAACTTTCTCTGAAGATATAATCCCCCTTACTGCCAGATCTAGCATCATTGTCCTTTTCAAAATACGCCTTTTGAAAAGCCGTAGCCCTGAGGCTGTTAAATGCATTTTCACAATGTTGCTCTAAGCTTTCACCAAGCATTTTTGTAGAGAGTTTAGTCTTTAAATCTTTATAGTAATCAATGGTTTCATCTTTTTGCTTTAAGTTTGCTTCATAGGTTTCGCGTAAACTTTTAAGCTCAAGTTCTTTATGATTTTTAGAGCTTTCTATGGCAAGTTGTAATTGTGTGATAATTTGGTCTTTTTCCAGTAGAGCGTCTTTCTTTTTGACTTCTTCATCTTTCAAAGCAACGAATTTTTCATTTTCAGAAAGTTGAACTTTTGCTTTAAGTTTTTCAATCTCTTGCTTTGATTCAGAAAGCATTTTTTCAAGAGTTGCTTGTGCATTGGCTTCTAGCAGTCGTAACTCAGAGTCTTTTTCAGCTTTCAGAGTTCTTTCATTATAGGTGAGTTGTTCTTGAAGTTTGGCAATAAGCGCATTTTTTTGCGCCAATTCGTCTTTCTTTTTAGATTCTTCTTCTCTAACAGCCAGCAACTTTTCTCTGTCTGCGGCTTCTATCTTAGACATAAGCTCTTGTATTTCTTGTCGTGACTGAGACAGCGATTTTTCAAATTCCGTATCTGCCTGCGCCTTAACAAGTTGCAATTCCTTTTCCTTTTCAGCGCGGAGGAGTTTTTCTCTTTCTTGAACTTCTTTTTGAAACTCTCCATCACGCACTTGCCCCACAATGGCAATATATCCTGATTCGTCCACTTTAAAAGCCTTGCTACAATGAGGGCATTTTATTTCATTCATATATGGTATCCTTGCTTATTATGGCGTTATATATAGATTTATTATTCAATAATGATATAAATTATAGGTTGTCTGTAAATGCTTGTAAACTCTTCTTTACGTAAAAAAGCCGACTATGCTTATGCGATAGTCGGCTTTTTATACAAATGTGTGGTTTTTTTAACGATAAAATGAATCATACAGCAAATAAATTCATCTTGACAAAAACCTACGATAAGACTATCAATTGAAAACGTGCTTCATTGTACGTGTGGAATGTGTTTACAACATTCCCTTTATGTTAAGCAAACCATTTTATGCCGTGGTTTGTGGCTTGTTGAACAAGCTAGAGGGCTTGCCCTCGTCGTAAGCT
Source organism: uncultured Desulfovibrionaceae bacterium (assembly GCA_964369335.1). Taxonomy (GTDB): domain Bacteria; phylum Desulfobacterota; class Desulfovibrionia; order Desulfovibrionales; family Desulfovibrionaceae; genus CAYJAD01. The sequence goes on from CAYJFR010000057.1 coordinate 10,334, forward strand.
GTTTACTCCTGAACTGTTCGCTTACGCTCTATTTACCAAATACCCCAGTAAGGCTCCTGAGCCATTTCTATGCGCTGTGCTATTTTGTAGTGAAGGCATATATTTTTGTATTTTCAGTGCTAACAAAGAGAATTATTATGTTAAAGAATACTCATAAAAACAAAGAGCTTGTTTTAAGAAAACCTTTGGAAGATCAGCAGCTTGCCACAACACCGCCCAAGGATGCTGTGTTGGTGCTTGATTTTGATATTTCTGAAGTGACTTTGACTCGAGTTAATACTCTTGGTAGGTCTCGTGATGACGGTTCTAGCCTTTTGTTTACTTTTGATGATGATTCTACATTGTTACTCACAGATTTTTATACTGCCTATACTAAGGATAATATGCCCACCTTTATGATAGAGGGTATCCTTGTTGACGGAGCAGAGTTTTTTGCAACCCTTGGTGAAGAGCTTATGCCTGCTGCTGGTGCTGACAGTGACAGTATGGGCTCAGGAAGTGTTGTGGGCTTTTTATCAACACTTATTTATGATAGCGATGTTTCATCCTTAGACGGACTTGATGCTACGCTGACAGCTTCTGTTTCTAGCCCTGAGTTAAAAAAGCACACAACAGAAGGCGGCACAACAGAAAGCACAGACACGTTAATAGCTTCTGCTCCCACAACGCTTATACCTACGCCTGCCCCCTTTCCTCTTATGCCTGCCTCTATTTTGGGCGGTGACGGTGACATGGATAGAGTAGTTTTAACTATCGATGGCTCTACCATCAGACCTTACCCTACAAATCATATTATGCCTTTTAACAGGTTAGCCTTGTTTCATAACGATGACGACATACACAATATCCCAGCCGTAGCCGAAGTACCTTTTGGAGAATCTGCCTATATTATAGATGCTCCACAAGGGGGAAGCTTTGGCATACTTTCCATAGAGGGAGCTTCTGAGCAAAATCCAGGCGAGGGCATAATCTTTCATGTGCACGATGAATATAGAAATAACGTCAAACTTACCCTCACATGGAACGCCTCAACAGGCGAATATGAAGCAAGAAACGAAGCAAATGACATATTCTTTAGCCTTATGTGGAATGGCAATACCAACACATTCACTATAGAACAATACAGGTTATTTACTTCTAGAGCTACATCCACAACTGACAACACAAATCTTGATATTCAATTTGGTTTTGTAGACGCCAACGGAAAACCCCTCACCACCGAAACCTCTGTTTCTTTTGAACCTATTGATGATTATGTACAATATACCGTAGACGGTATGGATGCAGATCATCTTGATGTGACAAATAAACACGATCATGAGCATGTTTTTATTGGGAATGCACAAATAGGCATGCAAGACAGCTCGCTCACTCTAGGTACTGGCGACGACC
>CAYJFR010000058.1:0-10179 GCA_964369335.1 uncultured Desulfovibrionaceae bacterium
TTCTTCATTTTGAATTTTATATGAAGAATTTACACATTTTTTTGAAGAAAACCATTGACACAGAACTTAAAAGCATGCCATGAGAGTTTGAAAGGTAAAGCCAACAAAAAATTTTTAGTAAAAAACGTATAATCATAATATATACGAGGAGAAAAGTATGATTGAACGCGATTCCATTGGAGAAATTCACGTTCCTGACGATGCGTATTACGGAAGCTATACAGCTCGCTCTCAGGTACTAAACGCCACCCCCTACCGTGCAACGCAAAGTATTCCTGAATATATCAAGACTATTTATTTTGTGAAAAAATGCGCAGCCCAAAGCAATAAAAACTTGGGCTATCTGCCTGAAAATTACGCCGACGCCATCATTCAAGCGGCGCAAGAAGGCATGGAAGGAAAATTTGATTCCAGCTTTATTGTGGATTTATATCAAGGCAATGGCGACGTTTCCACCGTTATGAATATCAACGAAATCCTTGCCAAGCGCGCCAATGAAATCCTCACTGGCTCCATTGCCATAGAGCCTGTAAAGCCCAACGATCACGTTTCTTGCAACCAAGCTACCACAGATGTGCTTATGTCTTCGGCGCATATCACCTGCCATAAGTATTTAAGCCAATTACAAGCCGTCTTGGCAGAATCTGCACAAGTTTTTGCGCAAAAAGCTGAACAACACAAAGACGCCGTGCGTTGTGGGCGTACAGAATTACGCGACGCCTTGCCCGTGACCTTTGGGCAAAACTTCAAAGCCTATCATGATGTTTTGGCACGCCTTGCCAAGCAAGCCCATGAAGTTCAAGAAAAAATGCTACATATTCCCATGGGCGGCACAGCCTTTGGCAGTGGTATAGGCTCTGTACCTGCCTTTGCCCCTGCTGTTGTTAAAGAAATTGCAGAACAATCCCAAACGCCTTTCTATTTGCCCTCTTGCACCATTGACGCCATACAAAATTGCGATGCCATGTTTGACGTTGCCACCTATCAAGAAAAAGTGGCCGCTGTCATGAACAAAATAGCCAAGGATATTCGTATTCTTAGCTCAGGTCCCAATGCTGGTTTTGCTGAAGTATATTATCCGCCCATTATTCCAGGTTCTGTAACCCTACCAGGCAAAACCAATCCCACCATTGAAGAATTGATCATGCGCATCAATATGCGCGTTGCTGCCAATACTTCCATGGCTGCCAAATGCCTTGAAAATGCAGAGCTAGAATACAACTATCTTGAAACACTCATGAATCTTTGCGTTATGGAATCTTTTGTCATGATGACTCCAGCATATAACATCATTCTTGAGTACTGTTTTAAAACCTTAGAAGTCAATGCAGAAACAGGGAAAAAGTATGCCGAGTCCACAGGTGCTTTGACTATTATTCTGACGCCTTTGTTTGGTTATGCCGTGGCTACAAAAATAGGCATCAAGTGTTATAGAGAAAATATGACCATTGCCGACGCCGTAGTAGAAGAAGGGCTCATGAGCAGAGAAGACGCCGACCACTATTTCAATCCGCTGCATTATACCAATAAAGAAGCCTTTTATCGCAATTTAGACGAAGCAAAGAAAAAGTATAAAAAAGATTAATTTTTATATTTTTGCCTAAAATATCATTTTTGGAGGGTGTTATGGAAAACAAAAAACAAAGTTTACGCTGGTTCATTTTTGGGCCCACAATTCTTTTTCTCTGCCTTATAGGCGCTTTAGTAGGTATGGGCGGCGATGTGTATGTGTCTGCCATTACAGGCACATATAAAGCCGTTATTAAATATTTTGGCTGGTCTTTTGGCCCTATGAGTTTCCTTTTTGTGGGAACCTTATTTTACTGCATCTTTTCCAAGGTAGGCAATGTGCGCATTGGTGGTGAAGGTGCCAAAAGAATTCTAGAACCGTGGAGCTTTTTCGCTCTAACCATTTCTGGCATTACAGGTTCTGGGCTTATTTTCTACGGCGCCACAGAGCCTGTATACCATTTTATGAATACCCCCGCCCACATAGGTCTTGAGTCTGGCACAGCCGCCGCCGCTGTCTACAGCATGGGACAGACCTATATGCACTGGACATTTAATATGTTTTCCATCTACGCCATCCTCGCTTTAGGCTGCGCTTTGGTAGTGTATAACTTGCGTTGGGATTTTTCTGCCAGCTCCATTCTTCGCCCTTTCCTCGGACGTTGGGTACAAGGCATAGGCGGTGATATTATTGACTTAACCTTAGTTTTCGCCATGGTACTGGGTAACGTTTGGATGCTTGGCTCTGGTCTTTTGTCCATATCTTCTGGTCTTCAAGCACAATTTGAGCTCACCCGTGACGGCATTATGTATTTTGGCATCACAGCCTTTGTACTTCTTGTGGCACTTATGGCCTTACGAAGCGGCATTCAAAGAGCCGTAAAAGCCGTTGCCAACTTCAACATGGTCTGCCTCTATGCCATGCTCTGTTTCTTCTTTATTATGGGACCTTTAGCCTTCAGTTTCGCCTTAGGCTCAGAGGGTATGTCCTACTATCTTGACAATATTTTCTCCCTTTCCAACGTCAACGGCATTGTTGCCAATGATTCTTGGCCCTCCATTTGGACCATTGCCTATTACGGCTCTTGGGCAGCTTCTGGCCCTGTTATGGCTTTATTCCTTGGTAAAATCGGCCGCGGTTATACCATTCGTCAATTCTTGAATTGTATCTTCCTCGGCGGTTGCGCTTTCTATATTGTGTGGTTCACCGTTTTTGGCGGCACAGGTATCATGGCAGAAATGACCTTCAAAGATATTTTCACCACCATCAAAGCCAACGGTTTTGAAAGCGGTATCTATGTGCTTTTCAAGCATTACCCCCTCAGCATGCTTGTAAGCTTGCTCTATATGACCATCTTCTTATTGGCACTTATCACCACCCTTATTGCCAAGCTCGACGCTGTAGCCAGCATGTGCCTCAACAATGTTAACGCCGACAATATGGAAACACCTTTCTGGCTCAAGCTGCTTTGGGGCATTTATGCCGGCTTTATGGGCTGGGCATGCGCCACCTATTTGGGCTTCAGCGGCGTACGTATGTTTGCAGGCTTTGCGGGAATTTTCGGTATGATTATTACACTTATCGGTTGCTTTGCCCTTATTTGGCTCATCAAACATGTGAAGCATTTACCCGACGGCACATCAGTTCTCAGCCCCGAAGAATACAAGGGCGCCTTCCTCGATATATGGTTTGATAAACTCAAAAAGAAAGACAATGCTTAGGAGTTTCAGATGTATTCAAAAGACATTATTGATTTTTTTGGCAAAACCACTTGGGATGACTTACCACAAGAAATCCAGCATCAATCCAAAAGATGCTTGCTCGACGCCTTGGGTGCTATGCTTATCGGAACAAAAACGCCTGTATATGATATTGTCTGCAAATATGTAAAAGCGCAATTTGGCGCTGGTGATATTCCTTTCTTGCTCACAGAAGGCGCTTCCACCACCACCGGCTCTGCCTTTGTGTACGGTGTAGCCGCCAATGCTGTGGATATTGACGACGGTTGCCGCCTTGCCAAAGGACACCCCGGCGCTCATGTGATACCTGCTGTACTCCTCGGCGCGCAAGCTATGGAAAAATGCAGTGGTAAGGAATTGCTCACAGCCTTGGTTATGGGCTATGAAGCCGCCATCCGCGCCGCCTATATTCGCCACGCCACCCATGACACCTACCACACTTCAGGCAGTTGGGGCGCTACGGGCGTTGCCACAGCCATTTCTAAGTTATGGAATCTTGACGCAGAAACCACCTTTAACGCTTTGGGCACTGCCAGCTATCATGCGCCCATCGCGCCTATGATGGTTGGTATTGAAACCCCGTGCATGGGTAAAGACGGCATCGGCTGGGCTGTTTTTGTGGGTATGTCCAGCGTGGAGCTTGCCAAGCAAGGCTTCACAGGACCTAAACCCATCTTTGACCAATCCCCCAATGCAGAATGGGTCACTTCATTAGGAAAAACCTATGAAATCATGCACCTTTTCTTCAAGCCTTATTCTGCTTGCCGTTGGGCGCAAGCGGGTGTGGACGGTGTGGCTAAAATCATGCGCGAAAACGGTTTAGAGCGTGCTGACGTGGCTAAAATACGCATCTATACCTTTGCCGAAGCCGCCGCACTGAGCTGCGAACATCCCAAGAATACAGAATACGCGCAGTATAATTTTGCCTATCCCATCGCCATTTCTGCCATGTACGGTGAAGTGAATCCCTTGCATATGCTTCCCCCCTACATTAACGACCCAGAAGTTCACGGATTTATGGACAAAATTGAAATTGTTGTGGAAGAAAAATATCAACAAATGTTCCCCGCCAAAACCGTGGCTGATGTGGAAATTGAAGACAGCAAGGGCAATAAGTACCGTTCTGGCGATCTGTCTCCGCGTTGGGACTTGAGCAACACCCTTCCTACCGATGAAGAATTAGAAAACAAGTTCAAAGGTCTTATGGAACAAATGTTTGGCGCAGAAAAGACCCAAGCTATGATTGACCTTATTTGGAAGCTAGACCAATGCGACGACGTGCGCGAGCTTCTCAAAATCTATAATGGCTAATATATAACAAAACAAAAGGGCAATGTTTATGGAGTATAATCTGTAAACATTGCCCTTTTACTTTATACGCCGTTCACAAGAAAACTCTATGAACAAAGTACTACCCCTTATGGGTAAGGGCTATGAAATGCTCTTAGGTGGACGGTCTGCCAAAAGCATTAGTAGACCACGTATCATACGATATAAAAACCATAAAAGTATCAGACCAATAACTACACATATACCCACAATATACCCTATAAGTTCACGGATAATAGGTATCTCCAACATTTGCTCAAAGGTCATATTGCTTGTATCTAGATCAAGAACTTCTGTATGATTCATGCCAAAAAATATCATTGCCGCAGTACATATTAAAAAAATGAGTAGTGCAGAAACCCACACACTACGCGAAAGCCATTTGCAATGACGCGCCACAATTACAGCACCTTCTTTTCTAGCTATCATACCCGAAATAAGCGCACCCACAAAGGTTATAGCAAGCGGAACACCAGTACCTATAGCTATAATTCCCATGATATAATAGAGCAGCAACGCTCCTTTACTTGTTAACACAGATTGTCCGTCCAGAGATTGACTCATACTTACCTCTTTTATTATAGTTTATTCACCACGTTGCCACTGCTGACGCCATGCCTGCACATACTTTCGTGCTTGGTCTTGCTGTTTTTTATTCAGCTCTGCGCCCCACTCTTTCAGCATTTTTTGCGCACTGTCATAGCCATTTTCTGCGGCAAGAGCGGCATAGGCATAGCCTAACACCGTATCTTTACGCACACCGTCTCCCGAAGCATACAAGTGCCCCAAAACAGTGCGTCCCAAATCGTTACCCACCTCTGCCGCTCTCTCTGCCCACTGCACAGCTTTGTCCATATTTTCTCTGACGCCTACGCCTGAATAATAGTAATAAGCAAGCAAGCCCATACCTTCAGCATCTTCTTCATCAGCGGCTTTTTGCGCAAATTCAAAGGCTCTTTGCGCATCCTTAGCCACACCTTCCCCTTGATGGTACAACCAGCTCAACACCGAAAAAGCTAAGGAAATATCTTCTTTGGCGGCTAGTTGTGCCAAACGCAAAGCCTCTCTCAAATCTCGCTCCACACCCTTACCAGAAAAATACAAGTAAGCTAATAAGGCTATGGCCTCAGGGTCATCTACTTCCGCGCCACGCCTTGCGGCAATAACGGCGCTCTCTACATCTTGCGCAATACCATAAATTTCTCCAAAAAGAAGATATTCCGCCAAATTAGAACCATACCTAGCGTCTTTTCCTGCGGCTTCTTTAAGCCATTGCAAACCATGCGCCACATTTCTATAGCCCGCGTCGGTGATTTCTATAACACCCATAACAGCCTTAGCGTCCACACTGCCTTGCTCGGCGGCTTTTCTGAGCCAATACACACCCAGCTGTTCGTCTTCCGGCGCCTCATCGCCAAAATAATAAGATATACCTAGATAGGCTTGCGCGTCCATATCGCCTTGCACAGCCTGCTCGTGATATTCTTGCATTTCAGAGGACAAACGGTCGTCCGTCGCAGTATGGCGCGCCGCCGCCCCCGAAGAAGAAGAGTTGCCCCCTGTCATAGCGGCAAGGGCGGAACTGGCGGAACTGGCAGCAGAAGATGAAGACGAAGAACTTCCTACAGCGCCCTCACCCAAAGCGAAAAGTCCGCCTACGTCTCCAGAACGTTGTGGAGGCTCTTCCTTAGATCCAAAACTGGGGAAAAGTCCTCCCCCCTGAGAGCCACCCAGAAAGCCGCCTTGAGAGCCTCCCTGCGGTTCCCTCTGACGCTGTCCGCCGCCGCTTTCTCGACTTTGCCCACCTTCACTTTCCCATTGCCCCACAGCGCCTTCCGAAACAATACGCGGATCCACACCACACGAACGTATAAAACTAATGGCATTGCGTGAGGTCAAGGCGGCAAACATAACCTCCCCGTCTTCTGCCTCAGCAGCACCCCACGTATTAACTCCCACCACATGCCCCTTACTATTAATAAGCGGCCCACCACTATTGCCTCCGGCAATAGCCGCTGTGTGCACTATACTGACAGCATGCCCGCTGTCCACAAAAGAACTCACACTGCCTTCGGTGTACACTATGGGAGGAACGCCTATAAAATCCCCTTCAAGCAAACTGTCATATTTATGGTCAAATTGTGTCACAATACCGGGATAGCCCCAAGCACTGACTCTGTCTGTACGCCGTGTGGCAAGTTCAAAGGATAATATGGGAATATTTTTAGGCTGTGCAAATTTTAATAAAGCAAAATCCTGTTTGGCGTCATCCCTTTCTTTGATGAGTTCTGCTTCTTGTAAATCAAAAAGCTTTCCCGCCACATAAATGGTCTCCGCTCCTCCAGTCACATGCCCATTGGTAAGAATATACCCTGACGCCACCACAAAGCCAGAACCAAAAGCAACGTCATCGCCGTCCACAGCAACAATAAGCACTGTGCTCTCTTCCATGTTTTGCGCTATACTTAAACGACGCTCTTCCGCACGTTTTGCAAGCTCGTCAAGACTCATGGCAAAAACTGACACCGAAGGTATCAAGCATAAGCTCCAGACACACAGCGTAAAAAATATGCTTTTCTTTCTTAAAAATGTTTTTTTCATGCAAACTCCATGGTTTTGAGGACGTATTTTTGAATTATAGCCTGTGGCAAAAACATTATAAAACAAGCTAGATGCCTATTCTTCAAATAAATGTAACTACCTGTCAATAAAAAAATTGACATTCATGGCGCAAGTGCTTACTACTTAAAAAAAACAAAGGGAGTTCTCTTATGAAAAAGTTACTTATGGCTTTGTGTGTATTAAGCGTGATGGCAGTAGCAAGCGTTGCACCTGCACAAGACATGGCAAAATTAACATGCGCTGAGTTTACAGCCGCCTCCACTGAGCACAGAACCATGCTTCTTTTCTGGGTTGACGGATATTTAAGCTCCGAAAGCGACAATACCGTTATGGATGACGAGTGGATTAAAACTCTCGGTCAACACCTTGTATCTTATTGCGCAAAAAATCCTCCCAAAACCATCATGGACGCCATTGAAGCTTTACCAGCACAATAGTTTTCCCCATATAACATAGTTACAAAAGCCTGCATATTTTATGTAGGCTTTTTTTGTGCCTATAAAAGTACTTTACTCTAAAAACACCTTCTTTTACATTATCCTAATGACACACACACACGCTTGGTTTTGGGGTGTGCTCAGACGCTATGCCCCTCTTTATGGACATGTTCTTGTGGCTTCTTTTATTGTAAATCTTCTAAGCCTTTCCATGCCTCTTTTTATCATGAATGTGTATGACCGCATTGTACCCAACAACGCTTTTGAAAGCCTCTGGGTTTTGAGTATAGGCGTCGCCATTGCGGCAAGCCTCGACTTTGCCTTACGCACAGCACGCATTCATTTTGTAGACGCCGCGGGACGTAATGCCGATATACGCCTACAAAGTATGTTCATGGAAACCCTTATGGATATACGCTTTGACGCGCTCTTCGCTCAAAAAGAAACACGCTCCGTAGGTGCCATTGTCACACGCGTGCGTGAGCTTGAGTATGTGCGCGATTTTTTAGGCTCTTCTACCATCCTTGCCCTAACAGACTTGCCCTTTATTTGTATCTTTATTGCGCTTATTTTTTATATAGGAGGAAGCTTAGGTGTCATTCCGCTCATTGCCCTGCCTGTGCTGTTTCTCTTTTCAAAGCTTATGCAAAGTTCTCTTGAACGCCACTCAGCAGCGCAAATGGCAACCAACGCGCATAAGCAATCGTTTTTAACTGAGATTATCAGCAGTTTAGAAACCATTCGCGCCACACGTATGCAAAAAGTGCTTTGTGCGCAGTGGGGGCATCTTGTAGCCAAAAATGCCGACGCCACCATCCAAGCCCGTGCTCATTCAAGCTGTAGCTCCAACGGCATGGCTTTATTTAATATGTTTCTTAGTGTCAGCCTTATTATCCTTGGGGTGTACCGTATTTCTGAAGGGCTTATGACCACAGGCGCTCTTATCGCTTCTGTTATTTTATTTGGGCGTTGCGCCAGCCCTATATCTTCCTTAATGAATATTTTAGCTAATTTACAAAAAACGCGCGTGGCTTTACAACAATTAGACACCCTCTTGCAACTGCCTTCTGAAAATCCCCAAAATCCCGAACAAGCCATTCCCGAAAACGCCCTTGCCGTGCCTCTTATTTTTGAAAAAGTCAGCTTTTGCTACCCTGGTGTGGAAGTACAGACCACATCCCTTAAAGATGTAAGCATGAGCATCCCCCCTGGCGCGAAAGTAGGCTTTTTGGGCGCTTCTGGCTCTGGAAAATCCACCTTAGCACGTTTGTGTGCAGGTTTATATGTCCCCACAGAAGGGCGTGTTCTACTTGGGCCTTTAGATATGCGCAACGCTCCGTTACGCCCTTACCGCAATAAAGTAGGTTTTTTGCCACAAGAAATACGTATATTCAAAGGTACATTACGCCACAATATCGCCATGGCATGGCCTTATGACAGCCCTTGTGACGAAGAAAATCTTTTGCAAGCCGCCACCATAGCCGGCGTTATGGATTTTGCCAGCCAGCATCCTTTAGGGCTTGATATGCCCATAGGTGAAAACGGTACGGGACTTTCTGGAGGACAAGCCCAAAGCGTAGCCCTTGCCAGAGCGCTTTTAGGCGACCCACACACGCTTATTTTAGATGAGCCTTCTGCACAGATGGATATTGCTTCTGAAATCCGTCTGGTCACGCGTTTAGCGCCCTATGTAAAAAATAAAACTCTTATTATATTTACCCATAAAATTACTATGTTGCACTTGGTCAGCCGTGTAGTTTCGCTCAAAAATGGCTCCATACACGGCGAAACATCCACACAAGAAGCCATTGCCCAACTACAAGCCCATCATACAAGCCTCGGCAAAGGTTCTACAGCCAAGGGAGCTCCACATGCAAAAACTTAAGGAACTCTCTCGCAAAGTCAGCGCCCTTGTGCCTTTAAAATATCAACCGCAAGAGCTTGATATGCCTGTTTCCTCAAAGTCCGTTCGATTAGTGTGGTTAAGCGCAGGCAGTATTCTTATCTTGCTCCTTTGGGCAGGCTTGGCAGAACTTGACCAGTCAGTGCGTGGTATAGGGCAAGTAGTTCCCTCACAGCGCATACAGCTTATTCAAAACCTTGAAGGCGGCATTATTCAAGAAGTACCTGTACGTGAAGGGCAAATCATTGAAAAAGACGCCGTTGTCATGCGTATTGATAATGAAAGCGCTGGCAGTCAATACCGTGAAGCCCTTGTGCGTATTCTTGAGCACGAAGCCGCCATCGCCCGTATGGAAGCTCTCATTGCCGACAAAGATGTTCAGTATCCTCCCGCCGTTTTGGAAGATGCTACCCTTGTACGCAGACAAAACGCGCTTTTACAAACAGAACGCACGCAACGTCATGCAGAATTAGACGTACTCACCCTGCAAGTAGAAGCGCGCCAACGTGAATGGGCTGAAAAAAAAGAAACAAAAACACAAGCTCTTGCCAGCCTTGCTCTTATGCAAAAGCAAATAGATCTCGCCTTACCCGCCCTCAAAGCTAGAGCCTATTCTGAAATACAATTTCTAGACCTTGA
>CAYJFR010000058.1:10279-11622 GCA_964369335.1 uncultured Desulfovibrionaceae bacterium
GTGGAAAATATCAGTGCGGACACCTTACAAAACCAAAACGGCGACACCTTTTATAAAGTCAAAGTGCGCACCACACACACGCACATTACGCGCGGGGAAGAAAACCACGCCATTATGGCAGGTATGATGGCTGAAGTAGACGTGCTCACAGGCAAAAAGACTATTTTAAGTTATCTTTTAAAACCCTTACTCAAAGCGCAACAGCGCGCACTAAGAGAAAGATAGTCATATTTTTTAATAAGATATACATATTTCTCAAGCTCTCTGCCCTTTATAGTATTTTTCTCTACAAAATAGCTGCTCCTATGCCAGATATAAAGTTTTCTTCGTAATAACCGATGTATACTACGAACTTAATTCAGGGGGTTTTATGAAATTATTACCAAAAGTCCTATTACCAATCACATTGGTTCTGATCTTGTCTATGAGCGTGTTAAGCTACCTTACATATGACAAAACTGCCACATCTTTAACAGCCACCTCCATCAATACCATGGAGGTAACCACTGTTACCTTGCAGCGTATGCTTGATTACACCATCGACGCCTCCAAAGTCTTTGTCAAACTTACGGCTGTTAATCCATATGTTATGGAATTCAGCGCCTCAGAATCACGCGATGCGGCGCAAGTACAAGAAATGAACTCATGGTTTGTTTCGCGCGCTACGGAATTGGGTATGATGCACGGCTTTAAGCTTATGAATACCAAGGGTATTATTATAGCTTCATCCAGCTCTCAAGACGTAGGCACAGACCTGTCTTTCCGTGATTATTTCCAAGCGGCTGTACGCGGAAACACTGCCAAAACAACGCCTCGATTATCAACTCTGAGCAATAGCGTGCTTTTGGCTGTAGTATTACCCGTACGAGACGACAACGGTACTATTGTGGGCGTACTTAGTGGCGATATTGATTTTAGTCAAGTTTTCGATACGGTTTTTGCCAATATCAAAGTGGGAGAAAGGGGCTATCCCTTCGCCATTGACGGTGAGGGTCGCATAGTCCTTGACCCCAATAAAGCCAATTTGATGAAAGAAAATCTCCCCATCGCCTCCACCATGAAAAAGATTGCTCAAAGCCCTGACGGTGTCACAGATTACGTAAACCTTGCTGGCTATCCCGTTGTTGCTTACCATACCAAGCTAAAAAACAGCGATATTACCATTATTGCCAGAGCAGAAGAACGTGATATTTTTTCTGCCCTTGCTGAAGTAAGCAACCTTTCCATCGTTGCCACCGTCATTGCCGTCATTTTCAGCTCCATTATTGTCTTTATTATTGTGCGTCCCGTTGTGAGTGCAGTGGCCAAGGGCGCCAACTTTGCCACCGCTGTGGCACGTGGAG
>CAYJFR010000059.1:0-11610 GCA_964369335.1 uncultured Desulfovibrionaceae bacterium
GTGCATACAGTACTTGTGACCAGCTTTGTCTTGTTAACATTGACAGATGTAACCGTTTTCTTCATCTTACCTTGGCTTGTTTTTCTTTTTTACATTCTCTGGCGCATAGCGAAAACAGCGCGACTCATATATCCCATATCCCGCTTACTTATGCGCACCTTTGCTGTGGCAATCTGTGTGGGTATTCTTGTACTTTTACTCACAGGGCGCGCACATTTATCTTTCTTTCTTATTTTATCCTATATGTGCCTTATGATGGGCGTACACCAAGCACAAGCTTGTATTTACGCCACAAATTTGATCTCCGTGAAGGTGATGTGGTGGATGTGGGAGCTATGCGAGGAGTAGTAGAAAAAGTCAGTATACGTGCCACAAGAATACGCACCTTTGACAATGCTATTATTTTTGTGCCCAACTCCGCCTTTATGAGCTCAAGTTTTACCAACTGGACGCATAACGGGCAAAAAATACGGAATAACATCCTTGTGGGCGTCGCCTATGATTCTGATGTGGAGCTTGTGCAAAAAATTATTGTGGATGTTCTTAAAAACGATCCCCGCGTTGCTATGCATCCCGAACCCAAAGTATATTTTACCGACTTTGCGGCCAGCGCATTGAATTTTGAAGCACGCTTTTGGATACACAATGTCCTTGAGCAATTCCAGATACGCTCTGACTTACGTTATGCCATGAATGAAGCCTTCAGAGCACACGATATAAAAATACCCTATCCACAAACAGACATTCACCTCAACACCCCCGCGTGGGAAATGCTTGCACAAAACACACAAAAAGAAAGGCATGAGCGTATTTCAAAAAAACACATACAAAAATCACGAGCTTTAGTACGAAGAAAACGCCATCGCCCTCTTTCTTCGTAAGAGCAAAACCGCGCATAACTTTACACTTTGCCCCAATCATTATAGGATGTGTTTTTTATTTGGAGGCACACAATGGACGATAGAAAAGAATTTGAAATGACGGTTAAGCAGCAAATCCAAAACATGGGAAAAGATGCCAAGCTCAAAGAATCTGCCCATAACTGGCATGTAAATGCCATAAAAAATGCCTATGTATACCATTTTTCGTGGATGGGTTTGCCCATTATCCAAATGCCTCAAGACCTTGTAGCATTGCAAGAAATCATTTGGGAAACCAAGCCCGATTGCATTATTGAAACAGGCATTGCTCGCGGTGGTTCTTTGATTTTTTATGCTGGCATGCAAAAAATGATGGATATTCAAGGGAAAGTCATCGGTGTTGACATAGATATACGCCCACACAACAGAGATTCCATTGAAAGTCACTTTCTTGCCAAAAACATCAATTTAATCAGCGGCTCTTCCATAGACCAAAGCACTTTTGAACAGGTCAAAGAGCTTACAAAGGACGCTCAAAGTATCTTGGTAATTTTAGATTCTATGCATACCCACGACCATGTATTACAAGAGCTTGAGCTGTATACAACACTGGTGAAAAAAGGTGGTTACTGCATTGTGTTGGATACAATCGTCGAAGATATACCCGACATGCTCTCAAGCCAACGCCCTTGGGGTAAGGGCAACAATCCCAAAACAGCCGTCAAAGAATTTCTCACAAAAAATACACGCTTTGAAATCCAATCTTCCATTGAGCACAAGCTTTCCATCACAAGCGCTCCGGACGGTTTTCTCAAATGCATTGCTGATTAAGATAAAAAGCCCCTTGCATTGCTATGTAAGGGGCTTTTACTATTAAATATATCGAGCATAATAACCTTGCAAGGTTTCGTGAGCAGATATAAGCGACATTTCACCGCAAATACTACGCACCCTGTCCACATGGGCGCAGATGGGGGGCAAAGTGTCCAGCGACTCCTTAGGCAAGGCTTGTACTGACGCGGAAAAAAGATTTGCCAAACCTTCCAACAAAGTCTGCACTGTCACAAGCTTTCCCGTGCCTATATTCACCCTTCCACAAAAATCTGACAAAAGAACACCTATAATATATTTTGCCGCGTCGCGCACATCAATATAATCCATACTTCTATAATACGCCGCCGTAGCAAAGTTTTCTCCTTTAGCAAAAGCCGTACATGCCGAAGGAATCAGCTTAGAAGGGCTTTCTTGCGCACCAAAAACATAGAAAGGATGGCACCATGCCCAAGAAATACCTTGTTGCTGTGCATACTTTTGAAGATATTGCCGCAAATCTCGCTTGCTTTCGCCATATAAGGTGTGCGGCGTAAAATCGGGCGAAAGCTTTTCTTCTTCTGTACACAACTCACCGTGTAAAGGGTACTCAAAGCATGTGCCCACCCCCACAAAACGCCGTCCACCGTATTGTGTAAAAAGCTGTATTAAATCCTTACTTGCCGCAAGCCAGCGAAGGTTTTCCGCGCTGGAGCCGTAATTTTTACCTGTGTACCATGCAAGGTGCAAGATATGTGTGGGGCGTAGCGTGGAGATAACACGCGTCAAATCCTCTGTATGCAATATATCGCAGGGCATGCACAAAGCTGACGCCTGTCTGCCACATGTGGTATAAGCAATGTCTTGCTGCTCCAAATAAGCACAGCACGCCTGCCCTATAAAGCCCGTGGCTCCTGTGATAAGTAGTCGCATAACAGACACCTTATGTTAGTGTTTTATTAACGAGACGTAAATATATCCAATACAGGTACAGCCGTGACACATTTTCCGCCCCATTCCTGTATATAAGATAATTGCTCGCTGATTTCTTGCTTTAAATTCCACGGCAAAATCAGCACATAATCAGGGCGTTCATCATGTATTCTTTGTTCATCCACCACAGGGATACGGCTCCCCGGCAAGAAAAGCCCTTGCTTATACGGCGAAGCGTCCACCACAAAGGAGAGTAGATCTTGACGAATACCAAAATAATTTAAGAGAGTATTGCCTTTAGCCGCCGCGCCATAGCCCACAACTTTCTTTCCCTCTTCCTTGGCCTGCATAAGAAAACGTAACAACGCAAAACGAATATTATCTATGGTGCCTTGAAAGCGTGCATAATAGTCCATATGCTGCAAACCCGCCGCCTCTTCCTTGGCAAGTAAAGCCTCCACCCTCGCGGATTTTTCATGCTGGGCTTGAGCATGACAAGCATACATACGCAAAGAACCGCCATGAGTTGGCAATTCTTCCACATCAAAGACACGCAGGCCGTGCTTTTGCAAAATATTTTGCACACATAAAAGGCTGTGATAAAAATAATGCTCATGGTAAATGGTATCAAATTGTACTTCTTCCACAAGTTTTAAAATATGCGGAATTTCCATAGTCATGACACCTTGCGGCGCTAACAAAATAGCTATAGCAGAAACAAAATCATTGATATTAGGCACATGAGCGAAAACATTAATACCGCAAAGTACATCTGCTTGCTTTCCCTGCTCTTTAAGCTCATGGGCAAGGCGGGGCGTAAAAAAGGTGGTCAGCGTATTCACACCTTTTTTTTCTGCTTCCTTTGCCGCTTGCACACTGGGGTCTATACCAAGGCAGGGAATGCCTCGGCGCACCACATGTTGCAACAAATAGCCGTCATTAGAGCCCACCTCTACCACATAAGACTGCGACGTAAGCCCAAAACGCTGCACCATATGCTCTACATAGGTGTCAGCATGACGCACCCACGATTGCGAATAAGAAGAAAAATATACATAGTCAGGAGTAAAAATTTCTTGTGCGCATTTAAATTCTGGCACTTGTACTAAAAGGCAAGACTCACACACATAAGCCTTGAGCGGATAAAACAATTCCGCTTCCTGACACTGCTCTGGGCGCAAAAAAGCGTTGGAGGGAGGGCATGTGCCAAGGTCTGCAAAAACATGCGTCAAAACACTTTGGCAAAATTGGCAACGGTGTCCATTCATTGTTATCTCCATTCTTTCCACACATAAGGGATACTGGCGTCATCTTCAGCTTTTTGACAACTCTCTGAAGCATCATGAGGCATATCGGTACAATTACAAATAAGCGCTTTTTCTTGGCCCACATTTCTGAATCCGTACCAAATATGTGGCGGAATATGCAAAAGTTTATAGTGCTCTTCACGCCCCAAAAGTACTTCTTCCACACGTCCATAAGAAGGGCTTTGTGGTTGTGCGTCAAAAAGCACCACCTGCACCAAGCCCACGGGGACAGTGATATTTTGCCCTTGTCTTTGGTGCATTTTCCAAGCTTTTAAGGCGTTAATCTCCAATTCTGAAAAATACACCTCGCCAAAATGCGAAAAAAAAGGCGCATCTGCACGCAACATATGCAACACCGCCCCTTTTTCTGCGGGTATAACCCGTAAATCTACGGTAAAAACACCATCAAGGGCGGAGGCTTTTTGACCTTCTGCCATAACCTTACCCTACAGCCCATGCCAAAGCTTGCGCCTTTGCCGCTGTGGTGTAGGCATGAATTTGCTTCATGGTAAAAGTGTACATATAGTCTGCGTCGCCTTGCGAAGATTCATGGTAAAAAGCGTGATACCATTGCGCCGTGGCAGTAATACAGGCGTCAAAATCGTACACAGCACGCCACTGTAAATGCGCCAGAGCTTTATCGCAACACAATTTGAGTAAATTACACTCATGCACAGGCGAAATGGAAGCGGCTTCTTTATGGCTGTGAAACAATGGCCAATGCTGTGCAAGAGCGTCCACCACCTCGCCCACTGTGGCATTGACAGAGGCGGATGGGCCAAAATTATAGGATTGTCCTCGTACAGTGTACGGCGTATTTTCTCCTAACAAAAGCTGCGCCCCCAACCACAAATAACCGGAAAGAGGCTCCAGCACATGTTGCCACGGGCGCGTTGCCTGTGGACTGCGAATATGCACAGCTTCGCCCTTTGCCCATGCCCGCGCACAATCAGGAATAATACGATCCTTTGCCCAATCACCCCCACCTATAACATTGCCCGCGCGCACTGTGGCACACGCTGGCCCTTCCTTATGAAAGTAGGATTGAAAATAAGATTGTGCAATAATTTCCGCGCAAGCTTTGGAGGCGCTGTAAGGGTCAATACCACCAAGAGCGTCATCCTCGCGATAACCGTAAAGCCACTCATTATTTTTATAACATTTATCGCTTGTTATGCATATGAGAGCTTGCACGGAAGACGTTTGCCGTACCGCTTCCAAAACATGTAATGTGCCTAAGGCATTGCTTTCAATGGTTTGCACAGGCTCATGATAAGACGTTTGCACTAAGGCTTGAGCCGCGAGGTGAAATACCACATGAGGCTGAAAATCTTGCAAGGCTTGCTGTAAGCGCGCCGAGTCTCTCACATCTGCGCGCACATCCTGTATATATTGTTGCAAATGAGCAGAGGAAAAAAGCGCCGGCTGTGTGGGCACATCATGGGAATAACCCATGACCTGCGCCCCCAAGGAAAGCAACCATGCCGTAAGCCATGCACCCTTAAAGCCTGTGTGCCCCGTAATAAAAACACGGCGCCCTTCATAAACATTTTTAAACATAATAGTCCTTTATTTAGTCCAAAAAGCCTTACCGTCTTTCCAAAGATCATTGAGGTAATATGTATCACGCAAGGTGTCCATACACTCCCAACGCCCCAAATGCGGATACATGCACAGCTCACCTGCCTCCGCTAATTGCTTAAAGATGTCTTGCTCAAACTCCGTACTGTCCTCTTCGCTCAAATAGTCCAAAAAGCTGCGCTTAAACACAAAAAAGCCGCCGTTAATATATTCATTAAGGACGGGCTTTTCATGCCATGAAAGGACAGCGCCTTTAGCATCTGTGCTGGCTGTCCCAAAACGAGACGGTACGCGCACCCCTGTAAATGTACAAATTTTATTATGCTTTTTATGAAATTCTACAAGCTCTGCCACGTTAATATCAGCAACGCCATCTCCATAAGTGACCATAAAATCTTCATCGTCATCGTTAAGATATTTTGCCACGCGCAAAATACGCTGTGTTTTCATGGATTTTTGCCCTGTATCACACAAAGTAATACGCCAATCAACACTGACGCTGTCATGATTTTGCACGTCGCCAGAAGATAAATCTACAGTAAAATCAGAATGTTGCAATCTGTAATCATAAAAATATTGCTTAATCATTTCCCCCTTATATCCTAGGGGCAAAATAAAATCTTTATATCCATAACGAGCATAAATAGACATAATATGCCACAGAACAGGACGTCCGCCAATTTCCACCATAGGTTTTGGGCGAAACTCTGTTTCTTCACGCAAACGCGTCCCAAGACCGCCACAAAGAATAATAACTTTCATATGTAACCTTATATCATTGCGTTATTTCAACCAAGCCAGTAGCACCATAAAACCTCAGTCTGTATACATTGAAGTACCAGAGTACAGTTTCCTCTACAAAAAATCAAACAAGAACACTTCTGTAGATAGGCAAAATATTTCCCCAACAGCTCCACTGTAAAAACAAATAAACTTGCCTTTTAACACTACAATATATATACTTCGCCTTCACAATATTCAACAATAAACAGGTTTTTACACCCATAAAAACGTACCCTATGCTCAATTTTTGTTAGGAGAATATATGCTTCGTGACTTATCCATGATTTTTCTCATCAAAGAAAACAACCATATGCTTGAAGAAGTGGTTCATTATCATGCTCCCAGCAATATACAGCTTTACATTTCTCATGACAGTGAACAACCTTACCCCATAGAAAAGCTTCGTAACTACCCAAATGTAAAGTATTTTCACGTAAATAATGCAAATACAAATCTGTCTATGCACGACAGAACCATTTCTTTACTTCCGCAAATTACCACTGAGTTTTGCGTCTTTCGTGCAGACAGAAGGCATCAATCCAATACAATACTACAAAAACAATTGGAATTTTTGCAAAATAATCCAGAATATTCTTCTGCATCCGGCGTATGGATCAATGAAAACCTCACTATTTACCATAGCTTAGAACTCATAACAAGCAATGGCGAAGAAGATGACCCCGTCACACGTGTGGAAAATTTCGGTTTGTCTTTCCAACCTCCTTTTTACAATATACAGAACACCACTTTGATAAAAACTTTTTATGAGATGCTTCCACATATACAGAAAAAGACGTTAAATGCCTATTATATTGAATATGTTCACGCCTTTCTCTGTCATTTCACAGGAAAAACAAAACAGTTCACCAATTTTGGAGGCATTGTTCAAGCCAAGGAAGAACATTCTAGCTATCATGAGACAGATTGGCCAGAAATCGGAAATCTCCTTAAAAGTTACGAATTGACAAAATACACTACCACCATAGCCAGAGTAGCTTTAAAAAAGAACGGTTTCTCCACAGATAATCTAGAAAAGGCCCTTAAAGCCTATAATCAAGCTATGGTTTTGCGTTTTTCTTTATACAGAAGCTACCTTCTCGACTTAGACCATGAAAAAGTAAAAACTTTCGGCTATATAGAAGAAATGTTCAATATGTTAAATAAAAAAACGCCGTATGACCAAAAGAAAGTAGAACAGTATTTACGCGTGCTTATGTCAGACTGTTTTGACTTTAGATGTAACCTTAACCACCTTATGCGCACCTTTGATACCAAAGACATTATTGAATTTGAAGCCCTCTTAGAATTGATAAAGAGAATTCAAGCAAAGCAATAATAGACTGCACCGTCACCTTTAAAGATTTTTTAAAAAGAGCCTATAGCATCTTTGTCATAGGCTCTTTGAAGTGTATATAATCACGCAAAGTATTTTTCCAACAGCCCATAATAAAACAAATAACCTTGCCTTTTAACATCACATTATATATACTTTGCTCTTACATTATTTGCTAAAAAGAAAACTATTACACTCATTAAAGATATGTGACGCTCTTCATTTATATCAGGAGAATATATGCTTCGTGATTTATCTATGATTTTTCTCATTAAGGAAAACAACCATATGCTTAATGAGGTGGTTCATTATCATGCTCCCACCAATATACAGCTTTATATTTCTCACGACAGTCAAGAACCATATCCCATAGAAGAATTTCGCGACTATCCCAATGTAAAATATTTCCATGCAAATAATGCCAATACAAATCTGTCTATGCATGACAGAGTCATACCTTTACTTTCGCACATTACCACTGAATTTTGTGTTTTTCGCGCAGACAGAAGACATCAATCCAACGCAATACTACAAAAACAATTGAATTTTTTGCAAAACAACTCAACATATTCTTCTGCCTCTGGCGTATGGCTCAATGAAGACCTTAGTATTTATTACAGCTTAGAAATTTTAGCCAACAGTGGCGAACACGAAGACCCCACTACCCGTGTGGAAAATTTTGGCCTGTCTTTTCAGCCTCCTTATTATAATGTGCAAAAAATTGCTTTTATAAAAACATTTTATGAAATGCTCCCATATATATACCAAAAAACTACAAATGCTTATTATATTGAATATTTCCACGCATTCCTCTGCCATTTTATAGGAAAAACAAAACAATTTCCTAACTTTGGGGGCATGGTTCAGGACAAAAAGAAACCCTCTGATTACACGCTTAGTGACTGGCCAGAAATAGGAAGTCTTCTTAGCAATAAAGAATTAACAAAGCATACTGCTACCATAGCTAAAACAGTATTAAAAAAGAATGGCTTCTCTACAGAAAATATAGAAAGTGCCTATGAAGCCTACACAAAGTCCATGACTTTACGTTTTATTTTATATAAATATGAAAACTGCGCTTTAGCTAATGAAAAAGTGAAAACTTTTGGGCAGATAGAAGAAATGTTCCATATATTAAATAAGAAAAAGCCCTACAATCAAAAACTTGTAGAACAATATTTACGCGTACTTATGTCACAAAAGTTTGATTTTGGCTGTACCATTCACCACCTTTTACAAACATTTAGCCCAGCAGACTTTATAGAGGTGGAAAATATCATGAATATCATAAGACATATTCGGGCAAAACAAGAATAGCCCCACCTTCAGGCAGAGCTATTCTTCAATATTTTGCTCGTTTATAAAAAGAAAAATACTATTTTTGCAAACTATGATGCATAATAAAACAAAAACAACACAAGTAGCTGACTACTGAGAATACGTAAAATCATGGTCAGTGGGTACACAGTGGCATACACAGAAGCTGCTGAATCAGAACCAAGAATTTGTGTGGAAAAGGCCAAAGCTGGAGGGTCAGTCATACTGCCAGAGAGTAATCCGCACACCGTTGGATAGTTACACTTAAGCACAATGCAAGCAAACAACGCTGTAGTCATAAGCGGAATAAAAGTAATCATAGCGCCAAGCCCCATCCAATATAAACCCGTTCCATCTGCCATGATAGGCGCCAAGCCAGGCCCAGCATTCAGCCCCACTGCTGCCAAAAATAGCGATATACCTATCTCTCGAATCATTAAACTGGCGCTGGGAGAAATAAAACACACCATGCCCCCAATGCTGTGCAAACGGCTGAAAATAATTGCCACTAATAAAGGACCGCCCGCAAGCCCCAACTTTAGACCAGAGCTAAGACCTGGTATAAAAATAGGAATACTGCCCAATATAATACCCAAAAATATGGCTAAAAATATGGGTACAACGTGCGGATGTTCGAGCATACGCGAAGAATCGCCCAAAATCTTGCGCGCCGTATAAATCCCTTGTGAATCAGAAACCAGTCGAATTGTATCCCCAAAGTGTAATACTGCGCTAGGAAAAGCTGTAAATTCAAAACCTGAGCGGATAATGCGTGTGGGCACAATACCGTATTCATTACTTAATTGTAATTTCTCAAAAGACTTACCTGCCACAGAGTCCTTGCTTACTGTAATATCAACAACTTTAAGACTTCCTTTTATTTCGTGCAAATCAATGTCTGCTCTCTTGCCCACAATCTCCACAAGCTTTTCTATCTCTTCCGCAGCGCCCACCGCATGCAATAATGTGCCCCTAGTTAAAACAGTTTCAGGCTTGGGCGTTTGCATTACCCCCTTCATCTGCTCCACACGAGAAAAAACAAGGTCAAGCTTTTGTAAAGCTTTCACAGCGTCAAGCCGCTTTCCTATAATGGCTTCATTGACAACTTCCACTGTTTGATAATTGGGTTTTGGCTTATCCTTGCTAGAAATTTCTTCCATAAGACGATTTTCCGCTTCAATATCTATCCGAAAAATAAAGCGCACCAAAATCATAACAAGAATAATGCCTAAAATACCAAATGGATAAGCTGCCGCATAGCCAATACCTGCTTGACTTCCTGCCGCTGCTATGGCGTCTAAATCAGGATAAAAATCGGCAAACATTTGCGTAGACGCCGCCAGCGAAGGAGTATTGGTCACCGCTCCACTATACAAACCCACCAAAACAGCCACAGGAATATCAAAGAGTATAAAAATTACGCCTGTAATGACGGTTCCCATAAGAACAATCATGGCTGCCATAAGGTTAAGGCGTAATCCGCTACGTTTTAACGAATCTATAAAGCCCGGCCCCACCTGCATACCAATGGAATAGATAAAAAGAATAAGCCCAAATTCTCTCGCAAAATGAAGGACGTGTTTATCAATAACAAAACCAAAATGCCCCACAGCAATACTGCTAAAAAGCACTCCCCCAACACCAAGGCTTATGGTACCTAATTTAACTTGCCCCAACCAAAGCCCTGTTATGATACACAATGAAAGAATTAAAATGGCCTGTGCAGTTGTTTGCGAAAAAAAAAGTTCTGTTAACATACAATACTCATTGTTAAAGTGTTTGGGTATCCAATGAAAAGCAATGCACATATGTGCTTTTTATCACATAAGCAACTGTATGCCAAAAAAGCCTATCTTCGCAATAGTAATATTTTCAAATATAAAGGCATTTGTACATTTGCAAACACTTTTCACGCACCTTACAAAAATGTGTTAACATAGCAATTATACAATATTTTTTAGCAAAAATATTGTCATTACTGTTACAGCATAAAACACAGAATTTTTATTTTTTATACACAGACTACCTATACTTGCTCGCCAATTAACCGCGCAAAACACACCCACAATATCAAGCTTTTAGCTCTTACAAAAAAAATGGGGAAGCTGTTACCGTAGACGAGCAGACACGTTATGATCGAAAATAACCTTGAGATTATAACAAAGAGCTTTATAAAAAACGTAATAAAGTCGAGCGGTGTTTTTTGCGCATTAACGATATTCAGGTGAATAATTAATCTTCATACTAATGATGCTCCATGTAAACTTTCCTTTAAATGTATGAGGTTTAGCAAGTGCTACAAAAGTTCCCATAATATCTTTCTCATCATTGACGTAAAACACAATGCCTTTCATTTGAATGTTACCGTCAGCTACTTTTTTCGCTTTTTCTACTTTAGTAATGTATCCACCTCCACCGTCTGCACCGTCAAAAAAATACTTACCATCTTTCCAAATAAAGTGAAGATTATCCATTGTGGATATTGCTGAGGGAAATTCCGTAATGGTATAATCAAAATATTCTTTGAGAGTTTCTGCTACATACGTATCAGAAAGAGCAAGAGGGCCATGTTCTTGGGATCTAGAACCGAGTTCTATGACATCAAAATTAAACATAAAGTGATACCAAACACCAAAATTAATCATTTCATACGGATTCTTTGGATCCAAAATTTCTTTTGCCGTAA
>CAYJFR010000060.1:0-11607 GCA_964369335.1 uncultured Desulfovibrionaceae bacterium
TTAAAAGGTGTGCCTGAATCCAAGATTATTATTCGTTTTTGGATCACTTCTGTGCTGTTGGGCTTTGTGGCTCTTTCTGCACTTAAATTGCGCTAGAGAAGGAATGCTTTTATGACACATATGTTTACGAATCCTTTGGCAACATCTGTGAAAAGTGGGGAAAAAGCTGTCGTTATTGGCGCAGGCCGCTCAGGTATGGCAGCAGTTCGACTTTTGATTTCTCGTGGTGTGCAAACGACCTTGTTGGAAAAAGACAGCGCGCGTGTGTACGATGATTTTCGTGAGGAAGTAGAACCTCAAGGGGTGACTATTCTTTGCGGCGAGCACGGGGCAGAGCATTTTGTGGGTGTGGATTATATTATTCCTAGCCCTGGTATTCGTATTGCAGATATTGCTCCCTTGGTACAGGTAGATACGCAAGGCAAGCGACCAGAAATTTTGTCAGAAATGGAATTGGCATGGCGCCATGTGCAAGATGAGCCCATTGTGGCAGTGACAGGCACCAGCGGAAAAACAACTACGGTGTCCGTGGCCGCTGCCATGCTTGAAGCCGCAGGCAAGCTTGTGTTTTTGGGAGGCAATATAGGCACACCTCTCAGCGAATATGTTCTTGAGGTGCAAAAAACAGGCTTAAAAGCCGACGCTCTCGTGCTTGAAGTGTCCAGTTTTCAATTACAAGGCTGCTCAAGCTTTCGCCCTCATGTGGCAGTGCTCATGAATATTTCAGAAAATCATCTGGATTATCACGAGGATATGCAAGAATATATAGACGCTAAAATGCAACTCTTTGCTTGTCAGCAAGATAATGATGTGGCAGTGATACACGCTTCTTTAGCTGATGTGGTAGCAAAATATGCCTTGAAAGCTCAAACGCTCTTTTTTGAAAAAGACGCGCAGAATTTTCCGGAAAAACAACTTTTCGGCGCGCATAACGCCGTGAATATAGAAGTGGCATGGCTTGCCGTAAAGCAGCTTGGTGTGAGCTTGGAAAATGCTCGTAAAGCTGTGGCGGCCTTTGAACCCTTGTCGCATCGCTTGGAAAAAGTGCGTGTTTTACACGATGTGCTGTATGTCAATGACTCCAAGTGTACCACAGTAGACGCTATGCGCGTAGCTTTACAATCTTTTGAAGCTCCCATGCTCTTATTGTGCGGCGGTAAATTTAAAGGCGGAGATTTGCCTTCTTTAGTGCCGCTATTGCAAAAAAATGTTAAGGCTGTGGTAGGCTTTGGCGCCAGTGAAAAATATTTTTCCGAGGCGTGGAAAGGCATTGTGCCCATGACGTGGCATGCTTCTTTGGCTGAGGCTGTGCACTACGCACAAGGCCAAGCCCAAGCAGGTGATGTGGTGCTTATGGCGCCTGCCACATCTTCCTTTGACTTGTATGCCAGCTATATTAAGCGCGGCGAAGACTTTCAAGCCATAGTGGGAGCTTTAGAGTAATGCGTATTCTTGAAAAATTGCAAGGCAAAAACGGCCATAGCAGCAAGAATAAAAGCCGCGCCACAGCGCCTAAGGCAGAAAGCGTCGAAAAAAAGTCTAGCGGCAAGAAAATCTCCCAAAAATTGGGAGAAATAGCAGACTTAGGCGCTTATGACTGGTGGTTTTTTGCCATATTCTTGGTGCTTTTAGGCATTGGGCTTATTATGGTTTTAAGCGCCAGTGGTGTGGTGGCAGAGCGTTTAAACGGTGATAAATATTACTTTTTTAAACGTCAGCTCACATTTGCCTGCGTTGGCGGCTTTGCTTTTTGGATCGCCGCTATGATGCCACGCAATTTTTTGTATAAAATACAATATATAGGATTGTTTACAGCTTTTACTCTGCTTGTATTGACGTTGACACCCTTGGCACCCACCATCAATGGGGCGTCGCGTTGGCTACAGGTGGGAGGTTTTTCCCTACAGCCCATGGAATTTGTAAAAATAGCCCTTGTTTTTTACTTGGCGTATTTTATGAGCTCTAAGCAAAACCATATTAAAACCTTTACCCGCGGCGTTGTGCCTCCTTTCC
Organism: uncultured Desulfovibrionaceae bacterium; assembly: GCA_964369335.1. Classification (GTDB taxonomy): domain Bacteria; phylum Desulfobacterota; class Desulfovibrionia; order Desulfovibrionales; family Desulfovibrionaceae; genus CAYJAD01. The sequence continues at coordinate 2,014 of CAYJFR010000060.1, forward strand.
TTGTGACAGGGGTACTGTGCTTTTTGCTGTTATTGCAACCAGATTTCGGAAGCGCCGTTGTACTTGCCGCCTTGCTTTTCTTTATGTGCATAGCTGGCGGAACGCGCTTTATATATCTTTTCATCGCTTTGGGATTCACCATTGCGGGGGCTGTGTATTTAGCTATTTCGGCGCCGTACCGTATGCGTCGTTTGACGGCATTTATGGACCCGTTTAAAGACGCGCAAGACACAGGCTATCAGTTGGTGCAGTCTTTATACGCCTTAGGCTCTGGAGGTTTTTGGGGTGTGGGCGTAGGTGCTAGTAAGCAAAAAATGTTCTACTTGCCCGAAGCGCACAACGACTTTATTATGGCAGTGCTGGGCGAAGAAATGGGCTTTTTGGGTGTCACCTTGGTGATGTTGCTTTTTGGTATCTTTTTTTGGCGTTGTTTTCGCATCGTTGTAGGACAACAAGATTTACGTGACCGTTTCACAGCCTTTGGTCTTTCGCTTATTGTGGCTTTGGGATGCGTGCTCAATCTGGCTGTTATTATGGGAGCCGCACCGCCCAAGGGCGTTCCCATGCCCTTATTGTCATACGGCGGTTCTAGTCTTGTGGCGACCATGCTGTGTTTGGGCTTATTGATGAATTTTTCGCGCACAGCTTTAGACACGCCGCAGATGTTGAAAACAAGCAAGTCTGCACCTAAGAAACAGCAGACGGGCAGTGCTCCTGTACGCACTAAAACCGCCACAGCCGTGGGCGGCGCGGTATAGGTCTTTGCCATGCAAAAAGTGTTACTGACCACCGGAGGTACTGCCGGTCATATTTTTCCTGCTTTGGCGGTGGCAGAAGTGTTAAAAGCAGAATATCCCGCGGTGCAAGTGCTTTTTATGGGCTCAGAATATGGGCCAGAAAAAGAACTTGTGTCACAGGCAGGCATTGAATTTTATGGGCTTGAAGTGCGCGGCGTCATTGGGCGCGGTGTCAAAGCCTTGGGAGCGGGTTTTGCTATGTTTGGCGCCCTAAGAGAAGCGCGGCGTAAAGTCTTGGCGTTTCAACCAGATGTGGCCATAGGCTTTGGTGGCTATGCGGCCTTTGCACCGCTTCTTGCGGCAAAGTTGTGTGGTGTTCCTACAGCTTTACATGAGCAAAACGCTGTGGCTGGTGTGAGTAATAAAATGCTTGGAAAGTTGGTGGATAAGGTTTTTTTATCCATGCCCTTGGCACAAGAAAAGGCTTTTTCAGCGCAAAAAACGGTGCTTACCGGTAACCCCGTACGTGCCGCGGTGGCGGACATTGGTTCTCAAGAGCATGTTTTCACAGGTAAAAAACTGCTTGTGGTGGGCGGCTCTCAAGGGGCAAAAGCCCTGAATGATATAGTACTTGAGCATATTGTACAGTTGCAAGAGCAGGGCATTGAAGTTTTGCATCAAACGGGCAAGAAAGATTTTATACGGGTACGTGAAGCCTATGAGAAACTGGGCATAGCTACAGAAAATGTGCAAGCATTTGTGGATGATATGGCTAAAGCCTATGCTTGGGCAGATGTGGTGCTGTGTCGCTCAGGTGCTTCTACCGTGGCGGAGCTGGCAGCCGCAGGGCGTGGGGCAGTGTTTGTCCCTTTCCCTTACGCAACGCATGATCACCAAACGGCTAATGCTCGTTTGCTAGCTGATTTTGGCGCCGCCAAAATGTATGCAGAACAACATATGCGTTCAGAAAATATGATGAAAGAAATAGTACGTTTGTTAGAAGCGCCTCAAGAATTAGAGCAGATGGCATTAGCAGCCAAGGCGCAAAGCCGCGTATATGCGGCGCAAGAAATCGCGACAGAGCTTGAAAAACTCGTTCAGCGCTAGTGAGAGGAAGAAATTTTATGGGTAATTATATGCAGAAAATTCGCGGCATTTACATGGTGGGTATTGGCGGATCAGGTATGAGTGGCATTGCTGAGGTTTTGCTTAACCTTGGTTATAAAGTGTACGGTTCTGACAAAAGTAATTCCTCTACTGTGCAGCGTTTGCGTGAGTTAGGTGCAGTAATTTTTGAAGGTCATGCCGCGGAAAATGTGGGCGATGTGCAAGTGTTGGTGCGTTCCACTGCCATTCGCGATGACAATCCTGAAATCAAAGCAGCCAGAGAGAAAAATATCCCTATTATTCCGCGTGCTGAAATGTTGGCAGAGCTTATGCGCTTGCGTCAAGGTGTTGCTATTGCGGGAACACACGGTAAAACCACCACCACTTCCTTGACCGCTACTATTTTTGACGCCGCAGGTAAAGACCCTACGGTTATCATCGGTGGTTTGCTCAATGCTTATGGTGCCAACGCACGCCTTGGGCAAGGGGAATTTCTTATTGCTGAAGCGGACGAGTCCGACGGTTCTTTCTTGTGCCTTTGCCCTATAATCAACGTGGTGACCAATGTGGACTTGGACCATGTGGATTTTTACCAAGGTATGGACGCTGTAGATAATGCCTTTATTTCTTTTATGAATAAAGTGCCTTTTTACGGTTGTAACATTGTGTGCGGTGATGACGCTGGTGTACGTCGTTTGCTTCCCTATGTGAAAAGACCTGTGCTGACCTATGGTCTTGGCGAAGAAAATACCTTACGAGCAGAAATACTTTCTTGCGGAAAAAGAAGCCGTTTTGAAGTATTTTTACGCGGAAAAAGTCTCGGTACTATGGAACTTGGGCAACCTGGTAACCATAATGTTCTTAACGCTTTGGCATCTATTGGCGTGGCTTTGGAAGCAGGACTTGGCGCAGAAGATTGTCAAAAAGGCTTACAGCGTTTTGACGGTGTGGGGCGTCGCTTTGAATATAAGGGCGAAAAAAACGGCATAACCGTTATTGACGATTACGGGCATCATCCCATTGAAATTGCAGCAACTCTTGCTACAGCTAAACAAGCTTATCCGCACAGTCGTCTTGTGGTGGCATTCCAACCCCACCGCTTTACACGCACCAAGGCTTTTTTTGGAGAGTTCTGTAAATCCTTTGAAGTGGTGGACAAGCTCTTTTTGAGTGAAGTGTATGCCGCTTCCGAAAAGCCCATCCCTGGCGTCAGCGGACAAAGTCTTGCTCAAGGCGTGCGTCAAGTGAGTGATGTGGATGTGAGTTATTGCCAAGACTTTGAAACTTTGATCGCCGAAGCTGAAGAGTTTTTACGCCCTGGTGATGTTTTCTTAACCCTTGGCGCTGGAACCATTACAGGTGTGGGGCCACGGTTTTTGGAAAACTAACCTTGTAAGGGTGAAAAATAAAATATACTGTAATAAATATATTTTAGCGTAAGAAAATTATTTTTTATTGCGTGTTGTATTGAAAAAAATAGAGGGAAAAAAGAGTGCAGATTATTTCACAACCTAAATTTTCTGAAAGGACAACGCTTCGCCTTGGAGGAAAAGCCATTGCTGAAGTGCGTCTTACTGAAAAAGTGGATGAAAATGCACTGATAAAAACACTGCAAGATTTAGGCGGCACTGTTTTTATTTTGGGCGGCGGAAGTAATCTTTTGGTCAGTGATGAAGATTTAGACCTTACTTTGGTGCGCCCTCTTTTTTCCTATGATCCAAAAATTGTAAAGACAGTGGGCGACAAAGTTTGGATTACAGTGGGCTCTGGTATGCGTCTGCCTCGTTTTTTAGGAAGATGTGCAAAGCTTGGGCTCAGCGGTCTAGAAGGTTTATGTGGTATTCCTGGTACGGTGGGGGGCGCCATTGCTATGAATGCCGGCTCCTTTGGAACAGAGACCTGCGCGCACTTAGATTCTTTTACAATTTTCTCGCCGCGTACTGGAATTGTACGCATAGATACAGATAAATTTTCCTACGCTTATAGGAAATTTTTTATACCTGAATTAGCCTCAATGGATACGTGGTTTTTCATCATAGACGCAACTTTTGTCTTGACGCAAACAAGTATGAATGGCATTAAAAAGGTAATGAGTTTAGACTTTCTTATGAAAAAATCTAGACAGCCCATAAGTGCATGGAGTGCAGGATGTGTATTTAAAAATCCTGCTCCGGATAAGGCCGCAGGAATGCTTTTAGACCAATGCGGATTTAAGGGAAAAGGGAAAGGAGGAATGCGCTTTTCTTCCTTGCATGCAAACTTTCTTATTAACGAGGGAAAAGGGTGCTCTGAAGCAGCCTTTGAGCTGATACAAGAAGCTCAAGATGCGGTGAAAGAGCGTTATGGCATCGACCTTGAACTTGAGGTGAAACGTCTATGTCCTTGAGAGGCAGTAGGGGATATGTGACGCGCAAGGCAGCGCCTACGGGACGCAAGCCAGCGCGCAATAATTACAGAAAAACAAACCCTACGCCAAAGAAGTTTTCTCTGGCTTTACCTAAGTTGCCAAGCATGGCGTTTTTGGCAAAAATAAAAAGTTTTTGGATTACCTTGCTTTGTGTAGCAGCAGGTGGCGTGTGTATAGTAGCTTTGTGTTTTGGTATGTTATTTTTGTATGATCAGGCTACAAGCTCTGCATATTTTTCCACAAAAACTGTGGATGTTGTGGGGAATAAGCGCTTATCGGCGCAAATGGTACGAGATATTTCTGGTGTAAAAATTGGTGACAACTCCCTTGATGTGAGTATTGCCAAAATGGAACAAGCCTTGCTGGAAACGCCTTGGGTAGAGGCGGTAGCTGTGAAGCGGGTGTTGCCGGATACTTTTATTATTACAGTGCAGGAAAGACTGCCTGTTTTTTGGGTGAGAAAAGGCGAGGTGCTGTATTATGCCGATGTGCAAGGCACCATCATAGCGCCCGTGAGTACAGCGCATTTTATAGCTTTGCCCATGTTAGACGTGGAACCAGGGGCTGAAGAGTCCTTGCAAAAGCTTGAAAGTTATTTGGAAGATTTAAAGAGCGGATATTTGCCCGTGGAGTTTGGCGCCATATCAGCTTTGCGGTTGAGCGTAGGGAGAGGTATAGAGCTGTATCTTGACGATAGAGAAATACTGTTATCCGTCGCTCTTGATAGTTGGAAGAAAAATTTACAGCGACTGTCCATTACCATTGGGGACTTGGTACGCCGTAACGAACTTTCTAAGGTGCAAGAAGTACGAGCCACAGACGGTAATGTGTGGGTTATTAAGCATGTATAATATATTGGCAAGGGTTTTTTTGAGGGGGCAAGGTGAGTAAATCAGAACTTATAGTGGGCTTAGACATTGGCACAACAAAAATTTGTGCTGTGGTGGGAGAGCTCGGAGACAGTGGCACCATTGACATTGTCGGTATAGGTACTTGCCCGTCTACAGGTTTACGTAAAGGCGTTGTGGTTAATATTGAGCAAACAGTGCAGTCTGTACGCAAAGCTTTGGATGAAGCGGAGCTTATGGCAGGATGTGAAATACACGCCGTGTATGTGGGCATTGCTGGCAGTCACATAAACAGTATTAACAGTCATGGGGTTATTGCCGTTAAGGGTGGTGAAGTGACTCCGCGTGATATAGACCGCGCCCTAGACGCTGCACGGGCTGTGGCTATTCCCGCTGACCGTGAAGTCATACATATTTTACCGCAAGAGTATATTATTGACGATCAACGCGGCATAGCAGACCCTCTTGGTATGGCAGGTGTGCGCCTTGAAGTAAAAGTACATATTGTAACAGGCGCTGTGTCTTCGGCGCAAAATATTGTACGCTCTTGCCATCGCAGTAATTTAGAAGTGGCAGATATAGCCTTAGAATCCTTAGCTTCTGCGCAGGCAGTACTGACAGAAGAAGAGCGCGAAATCGGTGTTGCTCTTGTGGATTTGGGCGGTGGCACAACGGATATTGCTATTTTTGCCAATGACGCCATCAAGCATACGGCTGTGCTTGCTCTTGGCGGACAAAATTTAACCAATGATATAGCTTTTGGCTTGCGAACTCCCATGGCTGCAGCAGAAAAAATCAAAGTCAAGTATGGCTGCGCCTTGACGGATATGGTTCGCCATAATGAAGTTATTGAAGTTCCTAGTGTGGGTGGAAGACAAGCACGTCGCTTATCACGACAAGTACTTTCCGAAATATGTGAGCCACGAATGGAAGAAATTTTATATCTTGTGGATCAAAACCTCATACGTTCCGGTTATAAAGACATGATTGGAGCAGGGGTGGTTCTTACAGGAGGAACAGCTCTCATTGAAGGTTGCCAAGAGCTTGGTGAGCAAATTTTTGGGCTTCCTACACGTATTGGTTACCCGCGTCAGGTGGGTGGGCTGAAGGAAGTTGTGAATAGTCCCAAATTTGCTACTGCTGTGGGGCTTTTACGGTATGGGGCTGAAAAGGAAAATCAGGGTCAGAAAGTTTTTACAAACCACGAATCAAGCATGTTTGAAGGCGTTTTCGCGCGTATGCAAAAGTGGTTGAAAGATATTTCATAATTCGGAACATACTCAGGAAGGAGAGGCGTATGGAACTATATGATATTGAAGCAGAAGCGTCCTTAGTTGGTAATGCCAAGATAAAAGTTATAGGTGTTGGTGGCGGCGGCGGTAACGCTGTACAAAATATGATTAATTCAGGTTTGAGCGGCGTGACTTTTGTTTGCGCTAACACAGATGTGCAAGCCTTGAATAAAAGCGGTGCAAAATATAAAGTTCAACTGGGTGAAGCATTAACTCGTGGTTTGGGTGCAGGTGCAAACCCTGCTCGCGGTAAAGAAGCTGCCGTAGAAAGCGTTTCTGCCATTCGCGAAGCTCTTGATGATGCGGACATGGTATTTGTTACTGCTGGTATGGGTGGTGGTACAGGTACAGGCGCTGCCCCTGTTATTGCACAGGCTGCGCGCGAAATGGGCGCTTTGACTGTGGGCGTTGTGACAAAGCCCTTCACTTTTGAAGGGAATAAGCGTTGCGCTTCTGCTGAGGCAGGCTTGCAAGAGTTGCGTCAGCATGTGGACTGTTTGATTACTATCCCTAACGATCGTTTGCTTGCTTTTGCCGCTAAAAAAGCTCCTTTTACCGAAATGCTCAAAAAGGCCAATGACGTATTGCTCTACGCTGTAAAGGGTATTTCTGATGTTATTATGCAAGAAGGTTTGATCAACCTTGACTTTGCTGACGTGTGCACCGTTATGCAAGAATCTGGTCTTGCTCTTATGGGAACAGGTGTGGCTTCTGGTGATAATCGTGCTCGTGAGGCTGCCCAACGCGCCATTATGAGCCCCTTACTTGAGGATATTTCTCTTGAAGGTGCTAAAGCTGTTCTTTACAACATTACAGCTAACACAGATATTTCCATGGACGAAATCCACGAAATCGGTGAAATCATCAACGAAGCCGCCAGCGCAGAAGCCAACATCTTCTTTGGTGTGGTCTTTGATGAAGATGCTGGTGACGAACTTCGTATTACTGTGGTTGCTACAGGTATCGAATCTATGGAACATTCTGCCATACAAGAAGAAAGAAGCCCTAGCGTAACCAATTTTAAACAACCTACACCTGCTTCTGTTCCTGCTCAAGCGTCACGTCGTATGCCAGAGCCTCAGCCTAAAATGTATAGAGAAGAAATGGAAGATATGGCTCCAAGACGCCGCGCTCCTGTGGAAAGCTGGTACGACGGCAAGAGCGACTTGCCTCCTTATGTACGTAAAAATAAAGTTCTCTCAGGAGGCGGACAGCAATCACGCGGACATGCTCCTGGTGCTGAAGAATTTGTTTTTGATGAAACTGATTTTGATATGCCTGCGTTTATTCGCAGACAAGCCGATTAAATGCCTTCGTTGCAGGCAACTTATGCAAAGTGACTTTGGTAGACACAAGTGTAAGCTAACTCCTATGTAACGAACCCACGGGTAAGATGCCAGACATAGCCTCTCGTTCTGGTAAAGTAAAAAAGACCGCTGTATGCGGTCTTTTTTTGTTGCGTATTGTAATGTCATTGCGAGGAGCTTGCGACGAAGCAGCGACCCAAAGGGCGGCAATGCCGTTTGCGTTGGCGAGCAGCGTGAGTCTTACGCAAATCGACAGCAACGCATCCATGCCTTTAGTTCTTTATAAATTGTGCTAGCTAAATTTTCAAACCATTATCAGCCATACACTGCACAATGGTCAAAAAATCTTGTGGCGTGAGGGTTTCTGGTCGGCGTTCTGGGTCAATGCTTAAACTTTCCAAAATGGGTAAAAGATGCAAGGCATTATTTTGCTTAAAATTAGATTTAAGCTGCTTACGCCTGTTTTGAAAACACATCTTAATGAGCTTTGCCAAAAGTTCAGGATGTTGCGGACGCTTATCAAGGCTGAGAGGTGTGAAAGCCAGCACAGCAGAATCTACCTTGGGCGGCGGAGAAAAGGATTTAGGGCCTACAATGAAGCCCCATTCCGGACGTACAAAACTTTGTGTCCAAACGGTGAGCGCTCCGTATTCCTTGCTTCCTGCTTTGGCAATAAGGCGCAAGCCCACTTCTTTTTGCATCATAAATACAGCGCGTATAAGCCCTGTGCACTGCGAAAAAATATCCCACATAAGAGGTGACGCCACATTGTAGGGCAAATTGCTGATGATTTTACGCGGATTTTCTTCATTGATGGTGTGCCAAGGCATTTCTAAAGCGTCCATAAGTAGCGCTTTGGTGTTGGGGCCACCAAGACGCTGGCGTTCAGCCGCCCAGTGATCGTCTTTTTCCACAAGGATGAGCTGTGCCAAAGGCTTTTCTTCTAAAATGGTAGTGAGCGCACCGGGGCCGGGGCCAATTTCAATGACATTGTCCCCTTCCTCGATGCGTAAAAGGTTGACGATTTTTTCTGAAATATTACGGTCGCGCAGAAAGTGCTGGCCGAGACTTTTTTTTGCTTTAGGATGTTGCATTAGAGAGTATCGAAGGTTGCAAATTGAAGAATAAGCCCTGCGCGGCCTTGTGTGGCAGAACGCAAGGAGGTGGAAAAACCAAAAAGACGCGAGAGAGGGGCAAGGCCTTGAAGAATTTTTTGCCCGCCTTCGCCATTTTCCAGAGAACCTCTATGGGTGAGATTTTCTACGCGTCCACCACAGGTGGTGAACAAACTTACGGCAGAGCCTAAATGCGCTTCTGGAACGTTGATTTCCACTTGCATAATGGGCTCAAGTAATAAAGGCGAGGCGGCGGCGAGAGCTTCGCGTAATGCCATGCCTGCTGCCATATGATAGCCAGGGGCAGAGGAAAGCCCTTCTCTTCTTTCAAGATGTTCAATGGTGACGCCCACATCTTGCAGAGGATACCCAAGGCAAGGACCGCTTTGTAAAGAGTCTTCTATGCCTTGCTTGGCAGCCTGTAACCACGCAAGAGAAAGACCTAAGGGCGCTAGCAGTTTGGAAGCTTGCGCTTCTTGCTCCAAAATATTTTCTGGAAAAACTTCCCCAAAGCTGACGCTATTGCCTGTGCCACGAGCTAAGGGCGTGATGCGCAAACGCACTTTTCCGTAATGTTGCTCTTTGCCCAGTTCACGGTCAAATTCTGCTTCTGCTAAAGCTTCTTGAGCAATGGTTTCGCGGCATACCACCTGAGGATGCCCCACACGCGGCGCAATATTGTATTCACGCTTCATACGCTCTAAAATAACATCAAGATGCAGCTCTCCCATGCCTGAAAGCATACGGTGTCCCGAACCTTCGTCAATATGTGTTTTGAGGG
>CAYJFR010000061.1:0-4140 GCA_964369335.1 uncultured Desulfovibrionaceae bacterium
CAATCTTTTTTAAGCGTTTGCTATACAAATAATTTCACGGGGATAAGACGTAAGCCCTTGTCCGCCGTTTTCTGTCACAGCAAAAAGGGTTTTTATGCCTACCATGCCTATATTAGGCACAGCTATCATGGGCGCAAGGGCAAAAATTTGTCCGTGCTGACAAAGTGTGTCTTCATGCTGTATGGCAGGCCATTCTTCCATGCTCAAACCTACACTGTGCCCTAATATGGGTACATGTTGCGCACCTATACCCATAAAAGTTTCAGCAAATCCAGCTTGTTGCGCCAGTGTTTGGGCTTCATGCCAAATATACGCAAGGGAAGCCTTGGGCGTGAGTAGGGCGGCGCAATGTTTGAGTATATGGAGACAACAAGCGTGGGCTTGCTGTATATGCTGGGGAATATCTTCTTTATTTCCAGCAAAATAGGTATAGGCAATATTGCTATGATAGCCTTCAAAGGTGAAGCCTGTATCTACCATAAGAGAGTGCCCTTTTTGCCACACACTGCCGGCATAGCCCATATAAGGCATAGCGGCGTGTTCGCCCAAAGAACCTATGGGAGAGCGGAAGGCATTGGGGTATAAGCTGTTTTTTCCTGCGGCAATATTGCCTAAGAAAATGTCTTCGTTGTAACGGTCTTGACGAAGCATACCGCCGTGCCCCAAGGAGAAAAATATTTTCCAAAGAGTATGCGCTATGCCTTGTTCTGTCATACCCGCGTGTATTTGTGCAGGAAGAAGTTCCGTGAGCGCCTTATGGTGTTGCTGTGCGCTGTGGCGTAAGCGCTCTTGCTCGTAAGGGGTCTTAGTGGCGCGAGCAAAATCTAAGGCGGCACCAGCATTGACAAAATGTATATCTTGCAAACGCTCTTCTAGCATAGTAGCCAAAGACCAAGGCAAGGCGCGCATTTCTGCACCTACGGTGCCACTTGTTTCTGTGTGTAAAGGCACGCCGCATTGTGCGCACAATTCCGGAATTTTACTGTAAGATTTAAAAGGAAAAATATGCCTGAGGGGGCTTTCAAGGCGACAGCGCTCTTCACCTTTACGCACCATAAGTACAGGCTCACCTTGGCGCGGAAGCCATAAAATACCGTTGGCGCGGGTTCCTGTGAGGTAATATATATTGGTGCGAGAAAAAACAAGCATGCCAGAGGCTTCTGGGTGCAACTGTGCAAGTCTTTCACGGCATTTTTCTTGTCTGCACTGGGCTTCTTCTAATGGGAGCTTTTCTGCACTAAACATGCTCTACCTCTATGATGTTAAAATCGTTGCCTGTGAGTGAAATTCCGCCAGAGGGAGTCACTTCAAAGGTATTTTCTACCCCCACCATACCAAGCCCTGCAATGCCCACTTTGGGTTCTATGGCTAGGGTCATGCCTTCCATAAGCGGCTCATCAAAACGGGCAGCAATAACAGGAAATTCATCAATAACAAGCCCGATACCGTGCCCAAGAAAAGGCACTTTATTGCCGCCAATGCCCATAAAACCTTCTTCTATGCCGAGGCGTTTGGCATGGGTGAGGGTTTCGTTCCAAATTTCTGAAGGAATAGCACCGGGGCGTAAGGCTTCAGCGGCTCTTTGCTGAATTTCTATACAGGCATCATGAGCTTTACGTGCCACGTCAGGCAGTTGTTGCAATTTTCCAGAAAAGTACACCTGTGTCTTGTCGGTGTGATAGCCCTCAAGAACATAGCCAATATCTAGGGCAAGAATTTGATTTTTCTCCCAAATACTTTGACTGTTTCCCATGTAGGGAATGGCTGGATGTTGCCCTTTAAGCCCCAGAGGACCGTTAAAGTGGCTTGGGTAATTGCCATTATCGCCGACGGCAATATGTCCTAAAAAGCATTCTTCGCCAAAATGCCCCATGCGATTCATACCGCTGTGCCCAAGACCAAAAAAAACATCCCAAGATATATGAGAAATTTCTCTTTCGCTCATGCCAGCTCGCAGACGTGTAGGTAGTTGCTTATAAACGCCTTCATGATGGCGAGCTCCTGCAAGGCGCATTTTGTTCAGTTCCCAAGAGGATTTTTGCGAGCGCGCCCGTAAAAGAATAGGGTCAGCGGCTGTAAAACTGTGTTTTGTGAGCCCTTGTTGCCACTCCCTCGCCATATTCCAAGGCAAAGCTTCCATTTCCACAGCTACATGTGTGCTCAGTGGGGAAGAAAAATCTTGGCATAAGGCGCGTATTTGTGCGCCAAAATTGCTCTTTTCGTGAGGTGAGGAAGTCAGAAGGTGAATATGGGCGAGGGGGCTTTCAGCGCGGGCGCGTTCTACAGCGCGGCGTACAAAGAGTAAAGGCGTGCCTTGTAGTGGAAGCCAAAAGACGCCGTCGGCATAGGTTCCTGTGAGATAATATATGGAAAGACGAGAAAAAACTACAATGCCGCCCGCTTGTGGGGAGAGCTGTTGGCATAGTGTACGACAAAGATTGTGGCGTCGTTGCATTTCTGCCAAGGGGAGTTTTTCTGAGGAAAGTACGAGTTCTGTCATAGAAGTTCCTTTGTTGTGAAAAAAGAAACTTATATTTTTTACATATTACTGGCAAGTGTCTCTTCGTGTCAGATATTTACAAAAAAAGTTGCATTTTTTAGCATACATGCGTATAGTCGCCCTCTCGGAGGCTGTATGCTACTTAATACAAGGCTAAAAAGCGTTTTGGAAAATGCCAAGACCATTGCCATTATTGGCGCTAAGGATAAAGCGGGGCAACCTGTAGACAATGTGGGGCGCTACCTCATAAAGGCAGGCTATACGGTGTTGCCGGTGCATCCTGTGCGTGAAAATGTGTGGGGTTTGCCTACCTATAAAAGCATAGCAGAACTTCCATATAATGTGGATATTATAAATCTTTTTCGTGCTTCTGCCTATTGTGCTGCCCATGCACAAGAAGTGTTGCAATGTGGTCAAAAGCCGCAATGCTTTTGGATGCAAGAGGGTATTTTTTCCCCACAAGCTGGGGCTTTGCTTTCTGATAAATCCATATACGTTGTGGAAAATTTATGCATTAAAATAGTACATCAGCAAGTCTTTGGAGAATAATTTCGTGGAAAAAACTGTGTTTACCTGCACCATGTGCGGGCAATGTTGTGAAGGGCAAGGCGGTATTGTTGTCAGCCCTACAGATCTGACGCGCTTGTGTGCGCATTTTCAAATGAGTCCCGAAGAATTTTCCAAGGCTTATGGATGTATACAAAATGGTAAGCTAAAAGTGCGCACAGGTGACGATAATTTTTGCATCTTCTTTAAAGAGGGTGTAGGTTGTGCCGCACATATTGCTCGTCCGGATATTTGCCGCGCGTGGCCTTTTTTCCGCGGTAATATGGTGGATAACGAAAGCTTTTTCTTGGCAAAGGACTATTGTCCCGGCATTGCTCCTGAAAGCACCCATGAGGCCTTTGTGGCAGAAGGTGCGCGTTATTTGCAAGAAAACGGTTTACAGGCCAGTGATGCTAAAACAGAAGCCCATGCGCTTCTTCCCTTTCAAACAGATTAATATGTAATATTATGAGAAAAACGCGCCAACTCAGTCTTAAAGAATGCTACGATATTTTGCAGATTCCTAAAAGTGCGACTTTGGATGATGTGAAAAAAGCCTATCGTAAAAGAGCATTTGAATTGCACCCTGATTTGAATCCTGACTCGCCTCATGCCGGCTATCAATTTCAAGATTTGAATGAAGCCTATGTGGCGCTGACGCATGTTTTGGAAACGGAAGAGGCCAAGCGCCAGACAGCGGCGGCGGCGGCTGCGGCGGCTGAAGAAAAGCGACAACAAGAAAAAGCCTATAAAGAGGCTGGTAGACGGGCGGCGCGCCAAGAAAAAGAAAGAGAAAGAGAGGCGCAGGCTAGGGAACGCCAAGAAAAAGCTAAAGAGCGTGAAGAAAAAGCCAGAGCCCGCGCCAAAGCTCAGGCAGAAGCCCGTGCAGAGGCGCAAGCCCGCACTGAAGCTGAGGATTGGCAAAAGAAAAGGGAAGAAGCCGCGGAAAAGATGTATGCAGAGCGGCAAAAAGCGTCGCAGGCATATGCGCAAGAAGATGTGTTGCGTGATCTGTTGCACGATCCTTTTGCACGGCGTGTGTTTGAAGATATTTATAGTGAAGTCAATAGACAAGGGGGCAGGGCGGCTCCCTC
>CAYJFR010000061.1:4240-9078 GCA_964369335.1 uncultured Desulfovibrionaceae bacterium
GCAAGCAGGGCAAACCCAAACAGATACTTCAAGCAAGAGCGAACCAACAAAGCCCAGCGCTAAAGCCACGCCAACGCCCACAGCAAAGGTGGATTTGGTTGAGGAAGCCTCTTCATCGAATAATTCTTTTTCAAGCAAGATTAAAGGCTGGTTCCGTCATCAGATTGATGATGAGCAAACTATTAAAATGCCAGCACAAACACTTTTTGCAGGCGCGCGTATACGTTTACAAATCCGACGTGGGCTTTCAGAAGAGCTTTCTACGGTGGAAATTACCTTACCCAAAGAATTTGTGGTGGGTAAACCTTTTCGTTTGCGAGGCTTAGGAAAAAAAGTGGGTAAGTGGCAAGGCGACCTGTATTTGACCATCCAAAGTAAATGATTGCTTTTATTTTCTTTGTAGTATATAACTCTCAGCTAAATCATATTGTATCGAGGACTTCTCATGAGCGATAATACCCCTTCAAATTTGCAAGATTCTGAAAATACTGGCGAAGATTTTGCAAGCCTTCTTGAAACATATAACTCACCTACAAAGCGTTTGCAGCCGGGTCAAAAAATCAGCGGCACTATCATTGCCATGACTGGTGAAAATATCTTTCTAGATATAGGCATTAAGGTGGATGGCATTATGGACCGTAAAGACATCCTTGATGCTAACGGCGAAACAACCTTAGCAGTGGGTGATACCATTGAATCATGGGTAACCTCTGTGAGCGCGCAAGAAATCCGTTTGTCGCGTAGCGGTAGCGGCGTTTCTGCTTTGGAAGATGCCAAAGAAGCTGGAATTCCTGTGGATGGTAAAGTTGTAAGCACTTGTAACGGCGGCTATAATGTTGAAGTTATGAACAAGCGTGCTTTTTGCCCCGGTAGCCAAATTGGACGTACATCCTTTGACGATCCCAATGCTGTCGTTGGCACCACATTGCCTTTCATCATCACACGTATTGAAAGCAATGGCCGTAACATTGTGGTTTCTCATCGTGCCTTTATGGAGCGTGAGCGTCAAGAATCTATGGGTAAATTCTTAGAAAGCGTTAAAGAAGGCGACACCGTAGAAGGCCGTATCACACGTCTTGCTCCTTTTGGTGCTTTCATGGAAGTGGCTCCCAGCGTAGAAGGCATGATTCATATTTCCGAATTGACATGGGCGCGTGTGAGCAGTTCTGACGAAGCCGTGAGCGAAGGCGATATGGTTCGTGCAAAGATTCTTTCCATTGCTCAAGATGCCAAGGGCGGCGTGCGCATTTCTCTTTCTCGTAAGCAAGCTGAGGGTGATCCTTGGGCTGACGTGGAAGACCGCTTGACTGCAGACAGCATTGTGACAGGTCGTGTTGTACGTCTCACCAGTTTTGGTGTCTTTGTGGAAGTTCTTCCCGGCGTAGACGGCTTAGTGCATATTTCTGAAATGTCTTGGACCAAGCGCGTACACAAGCCAGAAGATTTTGTGGCAGTAGGTGATACTGTAACAGTAAAAATCAAAGACATTTCCTTAGAAGCTCGTCGTCTTTCCTTGTCCATGCGTGACGCAGAAAGCGACCCTTGGAGCACTGTGGCAGAGCAATTCCCCGTAGGTAGCATTGTAAGCGGTACTGTAGAAAGTCGTGCGCAATTTGGTTTCTTTGTAAACCTTGCTCCCGGTATTACTGGTCTTTTGCCCAATGCTGTTATTAAAGAAGCTAAGAACGCTAAAGAATTGAATAACCTTGAAAAAGGTCAAACTGTTTCTTTAAAGATTCTTTCCTTGGATTTGGCAAAACGTCGCATCAGCCTTGGTTCTGAAGAGAGCGAAGAGCGCGAAGACACTTCTTGGAAAGAGCATACCAAGACCAAGCCTGCTCGTGAACACAGAGGCGGTGACAATGCTTCTTCTGCTGATTCTGGCTCTTTTGGAAGCCTTGGACAAGCTTTTGCCGCTGCTATGGATAAAAAGAACAAGAAATAAGCTGTAGCTTAGAATAGAGTTTTAAACGCCGTTCTTTCTTTATGGGAAGGACGGCGTTTTTTTGATTAAAATCGTATATCCTCTTCATCCATGGTTATTACGTTAAGCTCATGGTTTAAAGAAAAAATCTGCTTACAGCTTGTGCAAAAGCTCAAAGTGTCTTGTGGGTGTTCATTGCCGCACAGAAGACATTTTTTACGCACAGCAGACAACAACATTTCAAGAATCCCCTTACTTTCTTCATATTGTTCTTGCAATTTTTGGCGTTGCGCCGCGGTGTCACCTTGAGGGGGGGCAATGTCTAGCAGAATGCGCCTGTCAGACATATACATATTTTGAATACGCAAGATAAAACCCGTACTGGCAAAAGCTTTAAAAGCGTTTTCTATATGTTCAATCCAACCCACAGGAATATGTAAATTTGCTGGCATATTTTCTATAAAAAATTGTGGATAGGTGGCATACAGTTCCAACAACTTTTCTTGCTTAAAACTGATGGCATCAGTATGTGTAAGGGTCATAGATTTTTCAAAATGCGCTTTATTGTTTACCATGATGCATTCCTTATGATTTTTTTGTATATTGTATTGGAGCGTGTTCTAAAGGTGTCTTCTTCTTCTCTCAGGTAGTTGTATGTCAAAATGTGTTGCGCACTCAGCACATAAGCCGTAATTTTCTGATCGAAATGCCTCTTCTCCACAAATGATACATATGCTCGTGATGCCTCGGAGTAGCTGCGAAAAAAGGGCTATAGGTGTACTTAATGCAGTACTTATATGGGATTCTTCTTCTTTTGTAATATTTTTGGGCAGATAATAATAAATACGAATTTCTCCGTTGTAGACACCTATATTTTCGATGACAAGGCATAAGCCTGTGGCGGCAAAGGCATGTAAAGTTTTTTCAAAGTGCTTAAGCCAACCTAGAGGAATGTTCACTTCATAGGGCATATTTTTTACAAAAAAATACGGATATGTTTCATGCAGGGATTCTAAAATCTCTTTTTTATGTAATGCAACTTGGTTAGGATCGAGATATGCTTTGCCTTGTGGTGTATTTGAAATAGGATGTGACATGCTTTTCTCCTAAGAGTTTTTTAGAGGTATAGAAATCAATGTTGGAGATTTTTTCACATAATTTTCTTTTTCAATATATGTGGTTATGGGAAGGCAATCATATTTTTTTTTAAGAGGAGGGGGTGTTGTTGCCGTGTGTGTTTCTTCTTCTGTGTATTCTAGAAACGAGGGAAAAATATCTTCAAAGTCTGAAGGAATCGTTAATTCTTGTACAAGGTCTACTAACATGCAATAAGGGTTAGGTTCTTCCATAGTAAAAGATTCAGGCGGCGTGATTTGCTCCCGAATATCTTGCATACTGTCATAACTTTCTTGTAAGTATTCAATATCAAAGGTGTGCTGACGTTGTTGCGCATCATAGGTAATAACAAAAGCGCTGTGCTCAAGCTCGTTTAACGCTACATTAGCGTCGTAGCGTTTGGTCATTTCTTGAGTGAAAGGGTCATCACTATAAAACACAATACGGCAGTTGCAGTTGGACACAAATTGGTCCACACGCATTTTGTACCCATCATTTTTCATAAGGGCAGACATAGATTGTGTTGCAGCTATGAAAATATTTTTAAATTCACGCGCTTGAGATATAAAGCTTGCGTCAGAATAGCGACTGTCAGAAAGGTCAGCAAAGCATTGAAATTCATCAAGGCAGACAAATGTATATTTTCCTTCAGGCAGCATAAGCCCGTTTTTTATGACTTCTTTATAATATTGTTCCGTTAAAAAGCGTGAGAATCGCTCTCCAATAGGGCCAGAAACGGGGCTAAAACGCACAATAATAATGGCGTTTTTGCTGTAAATATCGTGCATGGTAAAGGGCTTTTGCTCTGTATCCACATGACAAAAATTTTCTACAATACCGGGCGTAGTGAGGCATTCATTGAGCGCATTACGCAAAGATCTTGTAGCATAATTTAATTGTTCATTATAGGAATTGCCTCCTACTCTGCGGCCATGCTCTCTAACAACTTTTGATTTTTTATATGCCTCTGCCTCTGGAAACATACACACATGGTGTGAGTCGGTGGTAATGCGCGCGATACAATTATCGATGTATTGTAAAGAATAATTGGTGCTGACATATTTTTCTTTGTTTTCCCAAAAATGCACAAAAAGTGCTGTGGCTTCTGAGGGGCTATTCAGCATTTCTGCTAAAAGTTGCAGTGTTGGTGTATATTTTTTGTCAATTTCCGACATAATAAGTAAAACTTCGGCGCATTGAGCGGCTTGACTCACGCCCGCCATATGAAAATTACGATTATGGTCAGACTCGTTGCTCAAATGCCCAATAAGCAGGGTGAGAAAATAGTGTATTTCACTGACGCTTTTTCCTTGTAAAATATTGATGCGCGTGGCGGTTTTTTCTGAACCAAGTTCTTGTATATCCTGTTCACGACCGCAGCTTTTGGCAATAAGCCTTGCTGTATGCACAAGGTTTGACTTAATATCCACAATAAGCCCGCCAAAATTTGACGCCATCATGGCGCGTAACATGGGAGCAATGGCTGACGCTGTTTTTCCACTGCCTGTAGTTCCTAAAATTAAGACATGATGGCTTGCGTCTTTGTAGGTGAGTATTTTTTTTGAATCAAAGCGGATGAGTATTTCGCCTGACTCAGCGTTTATGTCGTAGTCAAAGCTTTCTTCCGGTGTGTTTTTTGTTGTGGATTTATGGGCAATAAAGCCTATAGCGCAAGATTTTTTTTTCATAGTTTCTCCAGTCGCAACGATTTCAAAAAAAATATTTCAAAAAATTATATTCAGATTCTATCCTACGTTTTTATCTTTTGTCAAAGAATAAAAGTATGTTTTAGAGTGTG
>CAYJFR010000061.1:9088-11512 GCA_964369335.1 uncultured Desulfovibrionaceae bacterium
CATTTTTATTTTAACTATTTTTAATTAATGTAATAAATTCTTTGCATGAAGTACGCTCTTCTTTCTTTCAAAGGAGAGAAGGTTTTTTCTCCTATGTGAATTCTTTATATCGCAACAATTTCAAAGTCAAGAGAAAAACTTTCCCTGAAAAAATCGTACTCATAATAAATTAAATGCATATTTTATGGTTTTATGCGCTTTTATAAGATTATTTTATACATATTTTATTAAAAATATATGCGTATTATGCTTTATTGAAATTTTTTAGAGGCACTTGTGATAAATTTGGAAATCGTTGCTATTGACGGAAAGGGTGTGTGTGGTCTATTTTACAGTGAGCGTAAAACACAGGAGAAAAGATGAAAGATATTTTTAATCATGTAACATTTGATGATGATAGCATCGTTGTAGCTCTTTCAAGACGACAAGCCTATGATGTGGAGGAGAGTAGAGGGGCAAAGGCGCTCACTGCACATCCTATGCCTTTTGAGTACGACGCTGCATCCGCAAAAATGTTTTATGAGTGTTTTGCCGATTATTACGCGCAAACTCGCGAAATTGCACGAAATTTTACTAAAAATTCTGAACAGCGAGAGCCTACAGAAGAGGATTTAGAAAAATTACGCCAGCATATTCCTTCAAGCAATGCACAGTACAGACAGGCAGAAGCACATAAGCCTTTGGAATGGGTGATTTTTAATATTTTACTCGCCTATAATAAATGGACGCCGCAGTACATGCTTAAAGAGCCATACGCTTTGAATGAAAGCGATTTGTATTATATTTTTAAGGAAGCTTGTTATTATACAAAATACGCCATTTCTTGGCCTGTGTATCATATTGCCGCAGGGATAGTATTTAATGAATTGTATACGTATGATTCTGAGCGCAAATGTGTAAAAGCACCGCATGTGAGTGTACTTGATTGGCAGATGTTTCCTGCGTTGATGCTGCTTTTGCCAGCTTTACCTGAGGGATCGCAAGTGACTTTACCACAGCAAGATTCTTCTTTTTTGGCTTTAGATGCGTACAAATTGCTTGTGGGCTATCTCAAAAAAGAGATTCCGCGCATTCAGTGGCATGAATATAACAAGCATTATCAGCCTAGAGATACACATATCTTGGGCGTTTTTCCCTTAGAAAATGTAGAAGATTCGTTTTCGCGCTTGAAAGAAATAAAGCTTGCGCGTGGGGGATTTATCTATACTACATGGAATTTTCTTACCCGTGCAATACATGCAAAACTACGTTATAAGTTGTTAGAAACAGAGTCCTTACGCGCCATTGTGCAATTACCTAAACTCTTGCGTTCTGGTGCAAAGGAATACGCTGCCGGCATTATCGTAGCGTCATGGCAAAGAGAGTGCACATCTTTACGTATGGTGCATATGACAACATCCAATAGGACAGGGGCAGATTTGCAAGAGAGTGCACAAGAGGCTCTTTTATTAATAAACTCTCAAGAAGAAAAGGAAAATATTTCTTGTTTTGTGCCAGTGCAGAGTATAGAAAAAACAACGGACAGGCGTTTAAGCCCTTCTTTTTATATGGCACAAAGCGACACAGAGGGCAAAATCTTGGGTGAGTATGCCCAAATGCTTTTTTACTATAAGCCGCGTAAGAAATTCCGTACTGAGCAGGAAAAAGAGGCTATTTTAGAAAAAAAGCGCGGGTTGCGCACGGTGAATGAAATTTCTCTCAGTGATATGGACGCGTCTTCTTCCTTTGTGCTTATGGAGGAAGAGAAAAAAGTTTTGGTGGAAATACAACATACAGATACAAAATATTTGGTGGAAAAAGGGGATATTATTTTTGCATATAAGGGCAGTGAAGCTTCCCTTGGCAGATGCGCCCTTGTGGTAGATGCCCTTGAGCTTACCTTGAGTAATCAGTCCACATGTATTTTGCGCCCTTTTTCCAAGACGGATACAGTGTGGCTGTATCATCAATTACGACGCCCTCAAGTGCGAGATTGGCTACGCAAACAAGCCAGCGGCACAACGTCCCTTGTTTTGAGCTTGGAGACCTTAAAAAACCTTCCTTTACCGCCTTATAATGCACAATTGGCAGAAGATTTGAACGTCATACACGGGCAAATGCTCGAAGAGTATGAAAAGGCTGTAAGGTCAAAAAAAGCTTTGCGCCAATCTCTATGCGCCCTAGAAGAGCGTATGATAAAAAATTGATATAGCGTATATGCTATGAGTAAAAAGCGAACATAGCGTATGCATTTTATAGGGCTGTGCTTATCGTTACAAAAAACATCATAGTAAACATATATTTTTCTTTTTTTTGTCAAAATAAATATTGTATTTTTAATGTGTTACGAATGCATAAAGAAAATATTTTTTTCTGTTGACACAAAGAGTGAATTAGCCTAAAACTCTTCTTCGTCGGGATGTAGCGCAGCTTGGGAGCGCACTT
>CAYJFR010000062.1:0-11228 GCA_964369335.1 uncultured Desulfovibrionaceae bacterium
TTCTGTCCAAGCCTCGCCGACAACATCATTAAGCAAGTCACGCATGGGCTTTGACACATAGGAAGACACGTGTATGCCATTGGTCACAGAGCCGATGGGCACTTCTGTTTGTGAAAAACCTTTCCACGCGCCTTTCCACATATTACGCGAAACTTCACCGTGCAAACGGCTCACACCATTAGCTTTATGAGAGTAATTCAGCGCAAGTACTGTCATTTCAAAGACATTTTTATTGGCTCCCATAATACGTCCCATATTCAGGAAGTTTTGGAAAGATAAGCCAATGCTTGCGGCGTAATCCGTGAAATAGCGTTCCATAAGTTCTACGGTAAAGCGCTCATTACCAGCGTCTACGGGGGTATGTGTGGTGAACACACAAGAACCTCTTACGGTTTCGCACGCCACATCAAAACTCAAACCTTGTTGCATAATCTTACGAATACGCTCCAAAATAAGGAAGGCAGAATGCCCTTCATTCATATGATACACAGAAGGTTTAATACCTAATTGTTGTAAAAGACGCACACCACCCATACCGAGCAAGATTTCTTGACGTAAACGGCAATCTCTGTCTCCTACATATAATTGCGCCGTGGTTTTTCTATCATCAGCGGTATTTGTGGGCAGGTCAGAATCAAGCAGGTACAATTTTATACGCCCTACTCGCACCAACCACACTTGCGCGTTTAATTTACGCCCCGGCAAGTCCACAGTCACTTCCATAGGGTCGCCGTCTTGCTTCAACACACGCTCTACTGCCATAAGGCCGAAATCATTTTCTATGTATAAAGCCAGTTGTCCGCCGTCTGAAGCAAGTTTTTGCTTAAAATAACCATTTCTATATAGAAGACCCACAGCAACTAAGGGAATATTCAAATCACTGGCGGATTTCAAATGGTCTCCCGAAAGAACCCCAAGACCACCAGAATAAATGGGCAAGCTTTCGCATATGCCATATTCTGTGGAAAAATACGCCACAGGATTTTCTTCAGAAAGAGTTTCACTTATGGCATCCACAGGCTTTGCCATATAGGCGGTAAATCTTTCAAAAACATAGTCCATTTTTGCCAAAAACTCAGGAGATTCACTGAGCTCTTGTAAGCGTGTGCCTGAAACTGTCATAAGCAAAGCCACAGGATTATGTTCGCACTTTTCCCAAAGCTCAGGGTCTATGGAAGAGAATAATTCCCAGCCCTCAGCTTGCCAGCACCACCACAGATTTTCCACAATATCGTGCAAAGGCTGTAAACGCGGCGGTAATGTAGAAATGACGGTCAAGTTACGTAAGATGGGCGTTACAGAAGACGTAGCTTTGAGCACGTGCTTCACATCGTCAGAAAAACCAATACTTCCTTTATTGCGCTCTGCCCTTCTCTCTAAAGCCAGACTGTAGGCGTCTTGATAATAAGGGAAGAAATTTTTCCATGTAAAATAATTGGATAAATTACGCGCATCCTTACGAGCGGCTTCTAACTCAGCGTCAGATTGACGTATAGAATGCAAGGTCACATCGCGTAAATCACGCAAGACTTCTTCATAGGTTCTGTGTTGGCGTTCCACCACAGAAACACCGCCAGAGATCCCCTTTTCTTGCTGTAATTGACGCGTCCACATACCAAAACCAGAAAGATCTGTGGTCACTGTGGGCACAGACCAAGCGGCGCTTTCTTGCGGTGTATAGCCCCAAGGCTCGTACCACGATGGGAAAACACCCAAATCACACGCGGCTAAGGTTTGCTCATAGGTAAGATTAAAGAAGCCGTCCTGCCCATTTAATTGCGCAGGGTTAAAAATCACCTGTACATGATTTTCTGGCGAGTTATTCAAGCCAAGATTCATGCATGTGGTTAAAATAGGATCGTTAGGATAGTTATACACATGATGCGAGGTGATCCAATGGTCATTGCCGCGCGGTGTTTTACTAGGGTCACCGCCTACGGCGTCAGGGTTGACCCCTGTATGCCCGCCCATCACCGTAAACAAAGCTACTACATGATTATCTGTGCCGCGCAAAAGCTCATTGACGCCGGCAAGGGCCTCTAAGAAAGCATCAAGCCCTTTATTATGGAATTCATAGCGACCAGACACAAGCAAGTAGTGCACTTTTTTGGGCAAGGGACGACGTAAAAGTTTTTCCACCGCCTCGGTAATTTGCTGACGATAGCCGGCAACTTCAGTGCGGTCCACGCTGTAATCTGGAATAACGCGCATATCAAGCCCGTTGAGCGTCAGCACATCCGGAGGACGCGCCAAGAGTACAGTAGCTTCAATGGCTGTGATACGGCTTACCGTGGTAAAGCAGTCGGCTTCTCTGGCAGCAATTTTTTCCATGGAGCATTTTGCTGTAATATTATGATTGGCAGCCTCACGAATGGGGTTAATATGGTACATTTCCTTATATAAATCGCAACCTGTACCCGCAAGAGCACGCCCAAGCATGGTGGCATGTGTGGTAAATACTGTCCCGATTTGCGGCGCTTTGCGTTTTACGGTGAGCAAACCTGCACCGCACATCCATTCGTGGAATAAAGCCACAGCATTATGCCCAGAAGGCTCTACCGTCGCCTCATAAATAGCTGCTATAATTTCACCGCATACCGTGCTGAACATAACAGGTTCTGCATAATCCCAGCCCCCTGTCATAGAATCCACGCCATAATTGTTCCACAGCTCATATAAAAGCTGGTTCACATTCAAACGGTCTTTAAAACTCACTAAGATGGTTCGAGGGCGTCCTGGAATATTCCAGCGACCAAAGCGGCATTGAAAATTTTTCATGGCCAATGTGGGACGAATCAAGTCCCAACACGGCTCGTCTGTTTCTTCAAAATCGGCATTATTGCCCATATCTGGGCCAAACATATAATAACGATCTTCAAAAAACTCCACCGCCTGTAACGCCTTACTGCTCACAACTGTGTAAATGCCACCTACTTTATTGCAAACTTCCCAGCTCACTTCAAAGGCTGTAGCGTTGTTCAGCTCTGTATACATACAGTTTCCTTACTCGTTATATGATATCTATTGCCATGAACTTTAGGCCATACACTGCCACAAGGAGCACAGCATAAGCCAAGCTCCCATAACATATGATTATAGCATATAAAACTGTCTCATTATAGCAGGCATATCCCCTAAAACATAGGAGATATGCTTGCTACATCACATTATATAATACAATTAAGGCTGTAATACTAAGACCGAAGGCAACTGCAAATTATGCAGAACCGCCTAGCGTTTGTTCGAAATCTGCCAACACATTCATATAGTTTATGTAGGCATCATAAGGAGAACCGTAAGGGTTAAAATATTTATGCACATCACCGTCGGTTATCCATTTTGTGCACATATAATAAAAATGGTCAGAGGTTTGTAAACGGCGCCACGTTTTAAGAATATCTGTGTTTTTCGTGGCACGAACACTGTTTTCTAAACGATATACTGCTTCAATGGCGTCATTTTGCATATCGTTGCCAAGCCATGCGGTGAGGTCTCTTTCCACATCGGCCCATGAAATAGCGTTGGGCACATCCAAACGCGCCATAGGCGCTATGGACGCCGCCACCTCAGAAGGTGTCACAAAACGGAAGTTGGGATTTTCCATAATCTGCGGAGGCAAAGCCTTCATAAAATTGAAAATTCCCGTATCTTCCCATTGATGCTCGCCAAAGGTTTCATAATCCATAAAGAGGTTGATAACCTCACCTTGCAAGCCTGCGGTGTGAACCCAATGGGAAAACTTTTCTGCCGTTAAAGGAAATTCTGGCCAACCGCGATTGGAGAAGCGGAAAGCAATATCATCGGAGAGACGATAGTTTTTTAACAACAATTTTAAATCTAGGCAAGTGCTTGGTTGGTACACCATATTGGGACTACGCCAACCAAGAATGTGGTCTGCCCCTTCCGCTAAAATGGCTTTATAGCCCAGCTCTTCCACCATTTCTGCAATACGATTGCTATAAATAAGCTCAGTATTACGGAAAACTTGTGGCTTCACGTTGAAATATTTTTCTAAAAGATCTGAATGCAATTGCACTTGCTGCTTAAATTCTGCTGGAGAATACAGCGCAGAAAGAGAATGTGCGTAGGTTTCTGAAAGCAATTCTACGCATCCTGTTTTTACTAATTCTTGAAAAGAATGTAAAACTTCCGGAGCCCATTTGGCAAGCTGCTCAATGACAACTCCAGAAAGAGAAAAAGCGATTTTAAATTTTCCCTCATGCTGGCGAATCATATCCAGCAATAAAGTATTCATGGGTAAGTAGCATTTATGCGCTACTTTAAGTAAAATTTCACCATTGGCGCGATCATCTTCGTAAAAATGACTTTGTCCTAAATCAAAAACAGTATAATGACGTAAACGGTAAGGCTGATGCACTTGGAAATAGAAACATATTGCTGACATAAGCTATCTTCCATACGACGTTAGATGATTATCTAGACTTTCTTAGCACACTGTTCATACACGGTAATCAATTTTGTTGCAGCGTTTTCCCATCTTATATGTTGTAACTCTTCTCTACACTGCTTTGTGAGTTCTGCAGCCAGTTGAGGGTGTTCGAGCACAGCGCAGATTTTATCCGCCATAGCTCGCACATCCCAAAAGTCAACCTTCAGCGCATTTTGTACAACTTCTGCCACACCAGATTGTCTTGAAATAATCACGGGCGTATCGTAAGACATGGCCTCAAGCGGAGCAATGCCAAAAGGCTCCGATACGCTGGGCATGACGTAGAGATCGCTCATGGCGTACATACGATCCACATCTTCGCCCTGTAAAAAACCTGTAAAATGGAAGCGACTGCCCATGCGCATTTGCGCAACCATACGCACCATACGCCGTAGCATATCGCCACTGCCTGCCATAATAAAACGCACATTGGGCATACGGTCTAGTACCAGTTTTGCCGCTTTAATAAAATATTCCGGACCTTTTTGAAAAGTAATACGTCCCATAAAGAGCACATATTTTTCTTTTTCATTATGCTGCGGAATATTTAACGTGGCACGAGACTCTGCACGGGTCACCGCATTATGCACCACTGTGATTTTTTCAGGGTCAATACCATACAAACCTACAATACGCGCTTTTGTGTAATGGCTCACCGTCACAACCAAGTCGGCGGCCTCAAGACCTGCGCGCTCAATGGCGGCCACTTCAGCATTCAAATTGCTTCCGCTACGATCACTTTCTAAAGCGTGAATATGCACAATTAAAGGCTTACCGCTCAAGCGCTTTGCCACAATACCCGCAGGGCATGTCATCCACTCATGGGCGTGGATAACGTCATATTCTTCATTTTGTAATGCTGAAACGCTTTGACTATATCTGTACACCTCAGCCATAAGGTCTTCCCCATAGCCGCCTTGTAACGAAAGAACTGTTTCTCCGCGTCGTACCGTACTTTGTGCCTCTTGTACAACTTGCAAAAGTGTTTCGCGTGTTTCTTCCGAAACGTTTTCATACATTTGTTGCATAAATTCCAAAGGCATATTACTTGGGTCAAACATATACGAAGGCGTTTGTTGGGTACGAAAACGCTCATATGCCGCATACATTTCTTGATAGTTTTGCGCTGTAGCATAGGGATGCAACATAGAATCCACAGGATACATACGCAAACGCTCTTGCCACACTTCTTTCACCACAGCAGCAGCGCCACTTCTGCCACCTGCCAAAGCCGCATGCCCAAGTTCATGCAACACAGATACAGTTTGCTCTCTTTTTTCTATTGTTTCAAGTATTTTTGTATACTCTACCGAAGTTTGTGACACATTTTCTTCCCACGGAATACGCGTGCCACTCGCTTCACACAACGATAAGCCTTGAGGTATGGGTAATGACTCTTGCCCTCCCATGCGCGGAAGCATAAAGAGAATTTCCACCCCCTTTTCTGCCAAAGCACGCGTCATTCCATAACAAGCTGTCCCTAAACCACCACTTTTATATGGGGGAAACTCCCACCCAAACATCAAAACTCGCATAATGCCTTTTCACCTATAAATCCCGATAAAACGTGCTAAAAAGTAATACGCACAACCGTTTGTATATGTTCTTGTTCCCACTTTTGCACCACATGCGGCGCAGCTTGACGCAGTTCGCCCAAAAGACGCACCACTTCCGCCACACTCCACGCCTGCGCAAAGCATCCGTCAGGAAGATGCGGCGGACTGGCCACAAGAATTTCAGAAATAGAGCCTACACCAGCTTCAGTAAGATGTGTTGTTAAAAGCGGACTCAAAGTTTCTAACAACTCCTCTACAGCTTTATCCGTATCAGAGGCTGCACGTAATAAGGACGAACCATAAATACCGATAAGCCACGGCCATACTGTCCCTTGATGATAGGCACTGTCGCGCTGGTCAGAATTTCCCTTATATAAAGGTTCATAGGCTTGATCTTCGGGAGAAAGCGTGCGCATACCGTAAGGAGTGAGTAAGGCATTACGGCATGTTTCCACCACATCCCCCCAATACTCTTCGTCCAATATGGGGAAAGGAAGCCCCACAGCAAAAAGCTGATTAGGTCGCACACTTTTATCAAGACCTTCAGGACGCCAACAATCGGCAAGATAGCTACAATGCGGTTTTTCCACCCAAAAACGCTCTTTAAATACCTTACGCATTTTGTCCAAAGAACGCTGATGACAAAGGGCATGCGGATAGCGCTCACCATAATCCTTGGCAAGCACACGAGCAAAAGCAAGGAGGTTATACCAAAGGGCGTTGATTTCCACAGGGAAACCATAACGAGGCGTCACGGCTTTACCATAAGCATGGGCGTCCATCCATGTCAGTTGCGTTTCTGGACTGCCCACCTGCAAAAAGCCCTCTGCGTCACACTGCACATGCTCCACAATACCTGAAGCGTATTTTTCTATAACTGTTTTTAAGAAAGGCCAGCAATGCTCTCGAAATGCCTTAGGCGCTTCTGGTGAAGAAGCATATGCCGCTTGCGCCGCCCAAGCATACCAAAGAGAAGCGTCAATACAATTAAAAGCGTGATTGCCGTCGGAAGAAAACATATTGGGAATACGTCCGTCGCGAGCGCCTTTGGCCAATGCGTTGAGCACATCCCATCCTTGTTGATGTTGCCCTGAAGCAAAGGTCAAACCTGTTAAGGCTATACACGTATCACGTCCCCAGCACTCAAACCAAGGATAGCCTGCCACCACATTGGCGTTGCCTCCCGACTCGGTGACTAAAAAGCGTTGCCCTTCAAGACGTAAATGTGTTTCTAAAGCAGATGAAGGCTCTGCTATGGCAAGAGCTTTTTGTTCTCGACGTTGCACCTCAGCATCCCAAAGAGCTTCTAAAGAACCTAAAGAAGCAAGCACGTCTTCTGTGGCAGCAGACACCACTACCGATTGCCCTTCTTGTAAGAAAAAATCTACAACGCCTGGCTGAAAGAGATCTTCATGATTAGGGAAGCCACGATCTGCTTCCAACATATATTCCACATTATAGTACCAATCAGGAGAAGGATGAAAAGTAAAGTCCGTATCCGATTGCATAAAGAAAGGCGGCAAAGCATTATACGGTCTCAGACTAAAGCCCTTTTGCGCAGGCCATGTTTTCACTTGTAAAGCAATATTAGACATGGTCAAGGCGTGCATATCACGATATGCCAATAAAGGTTTTAAACGCAAACGCACAGGCCCAGGCAAGCTCACAGGCGCACCCGTACTGTCTTCGCATTTCATACTATAGCGAATAAGCGTCACATTTTGTTTTTCGAGCATCATAATCTGGCGACATAAGCGGATTTCACCAAATTGATATATAAAGGTAGGGATTTTCCCTAAGGTAACTTCTTGTAAAAACTCATGCCCTCGCGGCGCGTACAGCTCCGGATATTTACGGCACGAAAGTTCCGCTTCTCGTCCTGCTATGGCTAAAGATTCTTCCATAGCAGATAATAAAACATAGCGGCTTGGGAGCTCATCAAGCTTGACCACTAAAAGACCATGATACTTTCTTGTATTACAACATGTCAAAGAGCTTGAAGCGTACCCACCTATACTGTTTGTTTCAAGCCATTCTTTACGTAAAGAACGACGCAAGTTTTTACAAACAGTTTTATCAAACACAAATTCCATAATCATATCCCTTATTCAGATCTTTGCAATAATAAACAATTCTACACAATAAACACGGGAAATATGGCGACACATGCAAACATTGCACGGTGTTTCTAGTACTGATATTCAGCCTATCCAGATACCAGAGTTTTATACAAAAGGCAATGTTGATTTCAATAAAAGACAAGAGCGTAAAGCAATCTTAACATTGCCTTACAAAAGATTTTTACAAGAGGTATCTATTTAACGCATTGATACAATATGTGTTTTTGCAGCGTGCGCCGCGCCCCATAGAGCAGCGTCTTTGTGGCGCATAAGAAAGAGAGGGATTTTTTGCAGTATGACTTGCATACTTTGAGGAGAGGTAAAAAACTCTTGAAGAAAGTGTGGACTGTGTAAAAGAGCGGCATTTTTTTGCAACACACCACCACCTAAATATATACCGCCAAAGCACAGCGTATTTAAAGCCCAGTGCCGACAATATCGCCCTAAAAAGCGCGCGTACATCTGCGCTTGTAGGCTTTCTGTATCATTTTTCCACAAAACAGCGGCCGCTTGCTGAGGCGTAAGCTTTTCCCCATGTACATAGGCGTGTAATAGGCTCAATCCTTGGGCGCAAAGCACATCCTCCACACTTACACGCTCTTGTTGCAAATGCTCACAGGCAAAGCGGAAAAAGTCTTGCTCCGCTTCTTGAAAAGGCATATCCGTATGCCCACCTTCAGCCGCTAACACATGCCAATTCTCTCCCTGTATGGGAAGAAAAGTAGCCGTGCCAAAGCCTGTTCCAGCGCCTAGTATACCGCGCACGCCTTGGCTCAATGCCAAAGGATCTTTTAAAGTAATTATGGGCTCTTTTTCCACTTCTTCAGCCAAAGAAGCCCATGCCTGTAAGGCGAAATCATTATATAAAAGAAAGTTTTTTCTGGGTGCTACCCAAGAATGCTCGGAAAAATCCAAACATAAAGAGGTATTGGTTAATTGAGCACGTAAAGCCTCCTGCTCTACAAAGCCTGCTACACCCCATACATGCATATGCATATCTTGCGGCTTCATGCCTACACCAGCGGCGGCAGCAAGCGCATCTTGAGTATTCTGCAAAGAGGCTGTAGGGCATGTGTGTTGTGCACAAAGATGAAGGCTGTTCTTTTCCAAGAACATATGCGCAAAGCGACTGTGTGTTCCCCCTATATCTGCACAAAGAATATGTTGCATACAAAAAAGCCTCATACCTACAATAAACGTGTGCAAAAAATATTTATGGGGGAAACACTTCCCCCACAACAAACGGCATGACAAAAGATATTACGTCTCATAAAAGCTTCGTTTGAGGACATTTTCGAGAGGATTACGTTTTCTTTTTTTGTGCAGCTTGGGACTTTTTCCAAAGCATAAAGTGGCGCAAAGCCATATAGCCATGCCCTACGGCATATATTGCCAATGCATAGGCTGTGTATCTATGAAAGTCTAAAAAATTCACAGAAAAACGCGTATGTGACTCCCAAAGTAGATACCATGTAAAGCCAAAAGCCACCGTTAAAAAGAAGAAAATAAAACCCAAGCCTTGAATGACACCGGGTAGACCACCAGGGCGCGGCGCGGGAATATGCCCTTGGCTAAGGCTTTGCATATCCTTACGCACTTGTGTTGTATCTCCCCAAAGGTACGGGAAAAAATAGCGAAATCCACGTCTTTTAAAGCTGACAAAAAGGAAAATACAGATATAGGGCACCAGCGCAAGCCCTAATTCAATGTGCCAAGAGTCCACAAAGGGGGTGCGAAACACCTTGATCAGCTGTGCTGTGACAACAAATATGGCAAGAACATGCCATATACGTAAGAAGGGGGTTTGGAAAAAACCGAAAAACTTCCACAGCAAAGGAAATTGAGCAAAAAAATTCTGTACTACGTTCATTCTTTTCTCCTTGGTAATATTTGCCTATAACAGCTTGACTGCTATACACAAAGCGTAGAAATACACAGGCAGAAAAATAGAATAACATGGCGTAAAACAGTAGTGCCAATGTGCACATAGTATCCTGTAAGTTTTCATAACTGTCAATGCATGAATATTCACTTTATTAAGATATTTGACAGAAATCCCAAGCCCATATAAAACTTCTTCAAAAGACAGACACTTTACAAGGAAACATATGCTGCACAGCCTCAAAGAAAGCATTCAAAGCGCCGCGGATACTATTTCACAAGTCACAGGCATGGATGTAGAAGTAGTAGATACGCAACTTGTACGCGTAGCAGGTACCGGCGTGTATGGGCATAGTATAGGCAAAAACATTACCAAGGCTGGTAATTTATTAAAAGCTACACTCACACGTAACGAGATGCTTTTTATTGATAATCCTCGTGAACATCCTATTTGTGAAGGGTGCCACTCACAAACAAGTTGCCAAGAATTGCTCTCCCTTTGTGCACCCATTGCCGACAACAGCACCATTTACGGCGCCATTGAACTGGTCTGTTTTTCTCAAGAAGCAAAAGAACGTGTGCTTGCACAAAAAACCGTCTATAGTAATTTCTTACTGCTGCTTGCCAAAAGCTTTGCCCATCGCGTTCACGAAAAATTTGCCCTCAAAGATGTGCAAAACTTACTCAATACCATGTCGGAGGTCATCAGCGCCAATGACAAAGGTATTATCGTTTTCGATGCCCACAACAGCGTAAGTTATCATAACGAAAGAGCGCAAAACATCTTAAAAAAATTTCCACATCTGCATAAAAAACATTTTACTATCACAAAAACAGACGCTACCTTTTCAGATTTACAAGAATATTTGCTCAAGGACGACAATCAACAACAATTAGTTGTGGGAAAAATGCTTCCTCTACACGCATCTACACAAAGGCTTTCACAAGTTTTTGCTTTTGATACCATTCAGTCCACAGCCTCACTGAGCACACGAGCATCTTCTTATGAGGACGATCCCCTTGATCATATCATTGGGCAATCTCCTTCCATGAGTACCCTTAAAGACCAAATACGCTCCACGGCGCTCACTACCTCTTCTGTGCTTATTTTAGGTGAAAGTGGCACAGGCAAAGAACTTGTAGCACGCGCTATTCATGCCCTTGGTGACAGAGCCCACGCGCCTTTTGTGGCCATAAATTGCGGCGCTATTCCTGAATTAC
>CAYJFR010000063.1:0-10985 GCA_964369335.1 uncultured Desulfovibrionaceae bacterium
TGGTTATTAAAGCGCGTTTTGGGGAGGGGAGAGGAAAAGCTTTTTGGCGCTAGCTTGTCCCTTTAGGGGAAAAAGCCCCTCTTTCCCCCCTCAAAAAAATAACAAAATTTATTGCAAAAGAGCTTGTGCGTAACGCTCCACGGGGGCGAATTCGTCACGCAGGGGCGGAACATCACTGGGCACAACTTCTTTAATACGCGCCATAAGCATTTTTTGCACAGTGGGTGAAAATTGCGTGTACGTGTCTTGCTCTTCTAAAATGGCTTGCACGCGTGTATTGTCTTGAGGCAAAGCTACAGCCATAAAGTTTTGCACTTCTTCTTGCGACTCTTCAGGAGTGACGGAAAAGACATACACATGCTTAAAGGATTCTTGAAGCGCACCGTAAATACTTTGTAAAATATAGCTATTTTCACCCTTAAAGGAAGAAATAATATTCATAAGCACAGCGCCGTCATCGCGCACAGCTTGGCGTAAAGATGCCGCCGCTTCCACTGTTCCCATATGGAAGGGCACAGAATAGTGTGAATTAAACACATCCACAAAAACTAAGTCGTATTTTTGCGTATTGGTTGTGAGAAAACGGCGCGCGTCTTCATGAAAAACACGCATACGTGCATCGTCAGGCAAACCAAAAGACTCTTGAGCCAGTCGCGTCATGCCAGCGTCCAGTTCCACCACATCAAGGCGTAATTGTTCGCTGTCCAAGCCACCATGCCCTGCCAAAAGCCATTTAGGCACAGAATACCCACCACCGCCTAGCATGAGCACGTCATGAGATTGAGGAAAAAGCACTGTGCCCAAGGTATAGTATTTTGTGTAAGCAAAGAGCAGTTCTGACGGCGTGTCTAAATATGTGCCCGATTGCGCATAGCCGGGGTCAGTTGCCATAAGCCTTACAGGACGTTGTTCTTCGTTTAAGCCTTGGGTAATACGAATGCTGTTATAGGGCGTTTCCACAGGGGCGGGTGTCCCTCGTGCGCTCATTTCACGTTCTACGCCAGCATTGGCCAAGGCGATAAGGGGTAAAATAGGCAAAAGCAACAGAACAGGTGTTATTTGTGCTTTAGTAATTTTTCCTTTTATGCCCACAAGCAGAGACAGCAACAGCATAGACGCCGCTGTGCCTAGCAAAATATGTGTGCTGGAGAAAAAGGAAATAAGCACAAAGCCGCCGAGGAATGTGCCCATAATACTGCCCGTAGTAGACAGGGCGTAAAGCCGTCCTACGGTGGCGCCAGAAGTGGAAATGTCTGCTAGGCGTAAGCGGATAATATAGGGGGAGACCATGCCAAAAGCTATAGCAGGTAGGGCAAAGAGGCACAGCGCCGCCACCACGGCGGAAAGATAAATATTATCTATGTTGGTGGTGATAAATGTGCCCACAGCACGGTGTGCTAAGGCTGTGAGAGCGCAGCCAAGACCCGCCCCTGCGAGAATGCGTGAGAGCATGCTGAAAGAGAGCTTTTTATCGGCAAGGCGTCCGCCCACAAAAGCCCCCATAGCCAAACATGCCAGCACTACGCCAATAAGACTTGTCCAAACAATGACTGATGTGCCAAGATGTGGCGCCATAACACGCGCGCCCACCATTTCCAGCACCATAATAAGCGCCCCACTGGCAAATATAACAAATTCTAGCATGAGTAATCCTTGAGTCGTTTTTTTGTTAGTTTTTATTTTTAACAGACATTGCGGCGCAATGGAGAATATAAAGTAAGTTCTTGAAAAAGGGCGAAGAGATATCCCTTCGCCCCAAAAAGTATTTTTTTATGGTGTGTTTCCTTAAAACAATCCAGAAACCTTACCTGTTTCTGTGTCCACATCAATATTGCGGAAAGAGGGCGCGGAGCCTGTCCCCGGCATAAGCATAATATCGCCTGCCACAGGTGCTACCACGCCAGCGCCGCCAAAGTGCAGCATATCGCGAACATACAGTTGCCAGCCCTTGGGCACACCCTTTTGACTAGGCTTATCCGAGAGTGAATACTGAGTTTTCACCATGCACACACCAAGCTCGTGAGCATTAGGTAATGCTTGCAAGGCTTGGATTTTATTGCGCGCTTCCATAGAATACTCTACGCCGTCAGCGCCATAAATCTTTGTGGCAATCTGTTCAATACGCTCGCAAAAAGAGGTGGTATCTTCGTAGAGATAGCGGAAGTTTTTAGGTTCGTTGCACGCTTCCATAACAGCGTCCGCCAATTCTACAGCCCCTTCGCCGCCGTGTTGCCAATGGGTAGAAAGTGCCACGCGCGCGCCGGCTTTTTCGCAAATCTCGCGAATTTTAGCTATTTCGGCGGGCGTATCTGTGGCAAAAGCATTGATACACACCACAGCAGGAACGCCAGAAGATTTCACAATATTGATATGGTGCAAAAGGTTAGCGCAACCGCGTTCTACAGCGCCCACATCTTCCTTTTTATAGGCTTCTGGTAAAGGACGCCCAGGAGCAGGAGAAGGAATGCCGCCGTGATTTTTCAAGGCGCGCACTGTAGCCACAATAACAGCCGCATCAGGCGTCATACCGCTGGAACGGCATTTGAGATTCCAGAACTTTTCATAGCCAATATCAGAACCAAAGCCCGCTTCAGTGACATGATACTCACTGCATTTTATGCCAATATAGTCAGCAATAACAGAACTTTGTCCAAGGGCTATATTGGCAAAAGGCCCAGCATGCACCAAAACAGGCTGTCCTTCCATAGTTTGGATAAGATTGGGCTTAATGGCTTCTACCATCCACGCCGTCATGGCTCCCGCCACGCGCAAATCTTCGGTGGTAATGGGATTGTCAGAACGGTCATATGCCACTATGATTTTGCCCATACGCGCGCGTAAATCGGCAAGGTTTTGACTGGTGGAGAGAATAGCCATAACTTCCGAGGCTACAGCAATATCAAAATGCGATTGCATGGTCACGCCGTTGCGATGGCTGCCATTATCAAGCCCGATAACAATATTACGTAAGGCTTGACAACAAAAGTCCATAACCCAACCCATGGTGACACGCGTGGGGTCTACTCTAAGGCGCTCCATACCAGAAAGGCGTACAAGCTTTTCATCGTCATAATTGCGCTCATGTTGCATACGTGCGGTAAGCGCTGTCATAGCAAGATTATGCGCATTCATAACGGCGTTAATATCGCCGGTAAAACCTAAAGAATACGGCGTTAAGGGAATGCATTGCGATAAGCCACCCCCAGCCGCAGAGCCTTTGACGCCCATGGTAGGGCCTCCAGACGGTTGACGAATGGCGGCAGAAACGCGTTTGCCGCGTTTACCAAAACCTTGGGTAA
The DNA here is from genome assembly GCA_964369335.1 of uncultured Desulfovibrionaceae bacterium. GTDB lineage: Bacteria > Desulfobacterota > Desulfovibrionia > Desulfovibrionales > Desulfovibrionaceae > CAYJAD01. The sequence continues at coordinate 3,300 of CAYJFR010000063.1, forward strand.
GCCCTATGGTTGTGGTGGATTTTCCTTCACCCAAGGGCGTAGGAGTGATGGCGGTAACAATGATATATTTTCCGTTAGGGCTGTTTTCAAGACGCCGTAGCACTTTTTGATAGTCAATTTTGCCCATATGATGACCGTAAGGAAGCAGTTCTTGCTCCTCCAGTCCCATTTTTTTAGCAATGTCTGTAATATGTGCCATGCTGCTTTCAGCATGAGCTGCAAGCTCCCAGTCAGCGTGTTTTGTTGGGTCAAGATGCATGAATAAACCTCACAAGCTAGGGGTTAAAGCTCTAACTGAATTGATCCGCTCTAATGGCAAGCAATATTTTTGCTGTATACATTTTGTCAAATTGTGCATCGGCTTTGACAAGCTCGGTTGCCGCTGTTTCCATCTCTTTTACGCCGGAGTGGGGGCGTTCGGCAATCATAGAACTAAAAGAGTCTACCACAGCGCACATTCTTCCGAATTTGCTGATTTGATTGCCTTTTAAAGCTTGAGGATAGCCAGAACCGTCAAGTCTTTCGTGGTGCTCCATCATGCATGATGATAATTCATCAAAGACTAAATCTAATTTATGCATGATTTTATAACTTAACATGGTGTGCGTGCGCACCTTGGCTAAGTCTTCGCTAGAAAGCTTAGAGGCTCTTTGCAAGATAAAGAAAGGAATCTTTGCCATACCCACATCGTGTAGCAAAAACGCTAGTGCTACTTTATCAAAGGCGCGACGTGTGATATTCTTTTCGCTTTCTGTTTCAAACCAAAGCCAACAGCCTATAATCATAGATGTGAAAGCGTGGTTTCCGTGGGAATAGCCTTGGGGTAAACGGCGTAAAAAGACACGAATTCTGTGCTTATCTTGCCAAATCCATTCAGTAAAAGCTAATGTTGCCTCATAAAGAGGGTTGAAAGAAATTTTTACAGGGCTGTCGCTGAAAGTGGTATAGTGCGTTACTATAGAGCGTATGCACAAACTTGCCACTTCTTCATTGGTCAGGTTGGGGTCTTGTAAAATCAGATCAAGCTGTTTAACAATATGCTCAGAATAGATGGGAAAGTCAGCGCGCGAAACAAAGAGCGTGCCATTTTCGCACAGCTCATGCACTTCGTCTACTTGTTCGTTACTCAGTCTTTGATCTGGCTTACTATATGGTTGCAATAATCCTATCTCTTCTTTGAAGACATAAAGATTGATAGGGAGTCGATATTTTGGAAACGAATCCAAAACTTCGAGGCCAATTTGGTAATACTGTTCAGAGACATCAGTAGGGACAGCAGATTTTTTTCGAGCCATAACTTACTTCCAGTAAATTTTTACAAGGTTGGTTCCACGGGGGCGGCCACCTGTTGTTTGCGGTTGACCGGCGGTAATCACAATACGTTCGTCTATTTGAAATGCATCGTGTTGCACAATGAAATTTTCGCAACGCTTGGTGTGATTGGTTTCCTGTTGAGGGTCTGCAATGAACACCGGCGTAACACCCCAAGAAAAGTTGAGGGCTTTAATGGATTCTTTTTCCGGAGTCAAAGCGTAAATTTGTTGTGGCGGACGGCACGCAGAAAGTTGTCTTGCAGAAGAGCCGCTCATGCTGTGCGATACAATGGCAACAGCCTTGGCTTTTTGCGCCAAAAGGCAAGCAGAATATGCCAAAAATTCGGCAATGCCTTTTTCTGCGGCAGGCTCTTTCAGCTTGGTGCGCTCTTCAATAAGCTCTTCGGCTTGCTTGGTTATTTCACGCATATAGGCCACCGTTTCCACAGGATAATTGCCCATAGCCGTTTCTTCAGAAAGCATAACGCAATCGGCGCCGTCAAGCACAGCATTGGCAACGTCGGTGGTTTCTGCACGGGTAGGAGCGGGGCTGTTCACCATAGAAAGCAGCATTTGAGTAGCCACTATGACAGGCTTTGATGCTTTATTGCAGGCGCGTATAATACGTTTTTGAATGGCAGGAAGCATGGGCAGAGGGCATTCCACGCCAAGGTCACCACGCGCCACCATGACAATGTCTGTTTCACGTAAAATTTCATCAAGCCTGTCTACAGCACCTTGACGCTCTAATTTTACCACTACGGGAATATTTTTTCCTGCGGCTAAGATGATATTTTTTGTTTCAATAACATCTTCAGGCGTTTGTACATAGGAAATAGCCACAGCGTCCACGCCTAAAAGAAGCCCTTGCGCCAAGTCTGCACGGTCTTTTTCAGTGAGGGCAGGCATTTTTGTGGTTTTTCCTGGTAAGGCAAGCCCTTTGCGTGAGGTGATGATGCCATTGTTATTGGCTTCAAGGACGATGAGATTGTCGGGGCGACGCTCTACCACGTGGAATTGCAAGGCACCGTCTGCAAGTACAAGACGGTCGTTTTCTTCAAGACTTTCCAAGATGATAGTATGATCAAAAGGAAGATAGGGCATTTCCGTGGTGTATTGCGCGCTAGGGCCTAAGAGCAAACGTGTGCCTTTGCATGTTGTAATACTGCCTTCGCCTTGTAATGTGCCCAGACGGATTTTAGGGCCTGATAAATCTTGCATAATAGTGAGCGGAATGCGGCTTTCAGCTTCTACTTCTCTAATATATTGAATAATATCCACAAACTTTGACGCATCACCGTGTGAGAAATTCAGACGGAAAATACGTACACCTGCAAGAGCCAATGCCATGATTTTTTCTTTAGAATTGGACGCAGGGCCAATGGTGGCAATAATTTTAGTTTTCATACCTTTTCCTATGGCTTAGGTTATGGAATTTATACATTTTACACGCTGCATCGGCAGTGAAAACAGCTTTTTGTAAGGCCGCAAATATCCCCTGTGGTACTCAGAACGTCAAATTTTATTTAGAGAAATTGGTGAGATGTAAAAGCGCATCTTTGAAAGTAAGATACATGGTATACAGTGCTTTTTCAAGAAAATTATGAGCGAGGGTAAAAAATTATTTGGAGGTTTTTTCTTGTGCACGCTCATAAGGGCGGCAGGGTGTAAATTCTGTATGGGAAGGTGTGTGTATGGTAAAAAAAGTATTTTAGTATGTTTTTACTAATGTATTGAAAAATATATTATTCATGGTTGATGTCTGCTTTTTATGAACTATGGGGGGATGTCTTGTGAAAGGGGAGTTGTGTTGACAGGTGGATAATTGTGGGGCATAAGGGGGAGAGACGTGGTAAATGGTGGTAAAAAGTGGATACGAGAGATTTTAACAGTTTCTATCGTAGCCTTGATTCAAAGGGGCGATTAATGCTCCCCATAGAATATAGGGAGACTCTCGCCGCTTGTTCCACTTCGGGGGGATTTGTTCTTACGCTCGTTTATGACAAGCTCGTGGCGTATATGCCTGATAAGTGGCAAGAACTGCGCAACAAGCTTGTTTCTATCCAAAGCCCTTCGATTAAGCTAAGAACATTTATCACGAAAACGCTTGGTCTTGCAGAAGAGCTCATTCCAGATGTGCAAGGGCGTGTGCGTATTTCGCAGCCTCTTATGCGCGCGGGAAAACTTAGCAAGAATATTGTTTTGGTGGGCTTAAACGGAAAATTTGAAATTTGGGATCAAGCGATTTTTGAAGGGCTTATCACTGAAGATGTTTCTGAAGAACTCAACGCGCTGAATATTTCATTGTAATTTTTGCTAAAAGGTATTTTTCATGGTGGATAGTATGCAAGTCTCACACGACGAGGCTCATGTACCCGTATTGGTGCACGAAGTGTTGAGCGCTCTTAATCCCAAGGCGGGAGGCCGTTATTTAGACGGAACTTTAGGGCTTGGGGGGCACAGTTTGGCGCTTTTACAACAGGTAGCAGCGCAAGGTGGCAGTGCTGAGTTATGTGGGCTTGATAGAGACAAAAACGCTCTTGAGCGTGCCCAAGCGACCTTGGCTCCCTTTGGAGACAAGGTACACTATTTTCATACGCAGTACAGCGCCTTTGAAGAAGCATTGGACGCTTTGGGCTGGGATAAAATCGACGGTGCTCTTATAGATATCGGTGTCTCCTCCATGCAAATTGATATGGCAGAGCGCGGCTTTAGTTTTCTTGCCGACGGGCCTTTAGATATGCGCATGAATCAAGAGTCGCACGAATCGGCGTGGCATTTGGTGAACCGCGAGCGTTTTGAAGTGCTCAAAGAACATTTACAGCGTTTGAGCGAAGACCCACAAGCAGGGCGCATTGCTCGTGCCATTGTGGAGGCGCGTCAAAAAAAGAGTATTGATACCACCTCAGAATTGGCAAATATTGTTTACAATGCCTATCCGCCTGCATGGCGTGCCAAGTCCCGTAATCATCCTGCTACGCGCACCTTTCAGGCTTTGCGCATGGTGGTTAATGACGAACTTGGCGAATTGCAAAGATTTTTGGACGCCGTATTGCGTCGCCTCAAAGTGGGGGGACGGCTTGCGGTCATAAGTTTCCATTCTTTGGAAGATCGCATGGTGAAGCAGAGCATGCGCTATTGGGCAGAAGATTGTCGCTGTCCGCGCCATGTTATGCGTTGCAAATGTGGGCATAAGCCCGAAGTGCGCATTTTGCACAAAAAACCTGTTACCGCTTCTGCAGAAGAGTTACAGCGAAATTCTCGTTCGAGCAGCGCAAAATTGCGTGCCATAGAGAAAATTATCGAGTTGGGCTAATGCTGCAAGTGGAGCGCAACGGTTGGTTGGTCTGTGTTGTTCTTGGCGTGCTGTTTGCGCTGATAATGACGCTTGTGTTGGTGTGGGTGAATATTGAACGCACAGACACAAGTTATTTTATGACAACCTTGCAAGTAGATTTACGCGAAAAACGCGTGCACAAGACAAAGCTTGAAGTGGAAAGAGAGTATTTATTGTCTCCGAGGGAATTGGGGCGTCGGGCGAAATCTTTGGGATTACACCCACCAAAACCCGGACAAATACGTTGGCGCGATGATATTTAAGGTGATATTATGATGTTTTTTAAGAAAAATGTAAAAAACAAGCGCGATCCATCCAAAGTGCGTCAGCGTGTTCAAGAGAAATTTTTGAACACGTCTTCTGCCACGCCCAAATCTTTTTCTGCGCGCTCTGACTCGCCGCGTACTGGCGCAAAGTCTCAGAAAAATGTGCATAAAAGCCCACCAAAAGATACGCCCAAAAGCGCCAAAAAAGCGGCTGAATTTGCTGTATGGATAAAACAGGTTCGAGTATATCTTTCGCAAGTAAATTGGGGTATCTTCCGTATAAAATTTGTGGCGTGCTGCTTTGTTTTGTTCTGGATGGTACTTTGGGGACGTGCATGGTATGTGCAGGTGCTTGAAGGTCCGCGTTTGGCAGATAAAGCTTCACGTCAGTATTTGAGTTCTGTACTAGTCACAGGCAAGCGTGGCCCTATTTTAGACCGTAATGGGCAGGTGTTGGCGCGGTCTGTAGAAAGTCGTTCTGTGTATATCCGTCCGCAAGATGTGCAAGACGTGAAAGGCACAGCCAAACAGCTTTCGGCTATTTTGTCCATACCTGTTGCCAAAATAGAAGAACAGCTTGTAAAAAAATCACGGAAATTTATTTGGCTTGCGCGTAAAGTGGACGACCACACGGCGCAGGCTGTGCAAGACGCCAAACTTGCGGGCATTGGCTTATCAAAAGAATACAATAGAGTGTACCCTTTCAAGCAAATGGCAGGGCACTTATTGGGCTTTGTGGGGGTGGATGACCAAGGTCTTGAAGGCATTGAACGCGCCTTCGATTCAGAGCTTGCTTCTGTGCCCACACGACGCTTGGTACAACGTGACGCTTTGGGACGCCGTTTTTTCTTACAAGCAGCAGGGCAAAGTGACCCCATAGGCAAAACCATACGCTTGACCTTGGATTCTCAAATGCAATTTTATGCTGAGGAAGCCATTACCAAGGCGGTGGAAAATTATGGTGCGGCGTGGGGCGGCGTGCTTGTGGTAGAAGTGGACTCTGGCGACATTATGGCGTGGGCGCAATATCCTTTCTTTAATCCTAACGCTTACAGAACCTACGCACCGAGCCAGTACAGAAACCGTCTTGCTACCGACGCTCTAGAGCCTGGCTCTACGCTGAAGCCCTTTCTTGTGGCGGCCGCCATACAGCAAGGCATTGTGACCAAGGACACGGTTATTGATTGTGAAAACGGCCGTTGGAAAACAAAAAACGTCGTTATACGCGACACCTCTGTTCGCGGAGAGCTGACAGTTTCTGAGATTTTGCGTTATTCCAGTAATATTGGGGTGGCAAAAATCGGTAGAGACCTTGGCGCTAAAACATATCATAATTACTTAACAAAGTTAGGCTTTGGTGAGCGCACTGTGGTTCCTGTTGCGGAACATAAAGGGATTTTGCGCGAGCCCTCTCAATGGGCAGAAGCTGACCTTTTGACCACCTCCTTTGGACAAAGTATTTCCGCCACAGGCTTACAAATGGTACAAGCTTATCTGACGCTCATTAATGAAGGTATGTATAAGCCTTTGCGTCTTGTTATTGATGAAGACGCACAACAGCCTAAAGCGCACCGTGTTTTTAGAAAGGACGTGGCACAAACAGTGTTACGTATGTTGCAAGACGTGGTGGAAGAAGACGGTAGCGGAAAAAATGCGCGTATTACTGGCACCAAGGTTGCCGGAAAAACTGGTACAGCGCAAAAAGCAGATAAAACCACAGGCACCTATGGTGAGGGGCGTATGGCGTCCTTTATCGGTTTTGCACCTGCTAATAATCCGCGTTATTTGACCTTGGTTATGGTGGACGAACCCACCAAAAACCAATATGGCGGCGTGGTTGCGGCTCCCGTGTTTCAGGAAGTGACGCGCATGGCGCTTATGTACGATGGGCAGTTGCCTGACGTGGTGTTCAGCGACGGTTCGTCGGTGGTGCGTCGTGGCGCTGATATTGACGCTAAGGACAGAAGTTTAAAAATGTCCCGCGCGCCCCAACCTTTATTTGTTATGACTACGCTGAATAAAATACAGCGCACACAGCCTTATAATACTTTGCCTGGACAGGAGAGCAAACCTAGCTCCCTTGTGCCCAATGTGGTGGGAAAAACGGTGCGTAATGCCGTAGAACTTTTTGCGCGTGGGGGTATAGTGCCTGTTTTGCGCGGAGAGGGGCAAAGAGTGGTGCGTCAAAGTCCTAAAGCCGGATCTTCTTGGCCCAAGGATGACAGCGTAGAATATTATCTTCAGCTTTCGGAGAAGTAGTATGCACTTTGAAGAGTTATTGACTTTGTTGCGCCAAAGCAACAAAGAGAGCGCAAAAGATGCGCAAGAACGTTGCCCCGTGGTGGCAGATTCGCGCAAGGTGCATACAGGCAGTACTTTTGTAGCCATTCCCGGAGCGCAAGCCGACGGAGCTTTATATATTGACGCCGCCATAAGCGCTGGCGCGGCGTATATTGTGTGTCTGCCCTCGGTGGCGCAAGAGCGTATACAGCAAAATGCGCAGACTGTATTTATTGCCCATGAAGCGCCGCGCGTGGCTCAATGGCAACTAGCTGCTGCCTTTTATGGCACAGAGCATATTTGGCAGGACATGCAAGTTATAGGCATTACAGGAACCAACGGAAAAACCACATCGGCGTCCTTGTTGGAACATCTTTTTACAGCATTGGGAAAAAAAGTGGGTGTTATGGGCACGGTGAGTTATCGCTGGCCTGGTTATGAAGAAGCCGCTCCCCTCACAACTCCTGACAGCATAACGGTGCACAATTTA
>CAYJFR010000064.1:0-10865 GCA_964369335.1 uncultured Desulfovibrionaceae bacterium
TTGTGTTCATCATCTGGAAATAATAGAGGAATAGACATGGTTTACTCCTTAATATTTTGTTTTGCCTTGCGCACAATGACAGTGAGTATAGCTAAAATCAGCGCCACAATACCCAATAAATGCCAAGGAATCTCACCAGAACTGAGAGATTGCGTTATAGCATCCGTCCCTATGACAAAAAGCGCTGTGCCTGGAATAATACAAATGGCAGTCCAAAGAACATAGGTTACAAAGGGCACTTTGGTCAGTCCAAAACCGTAGTTAAGCACATTGAAAGGAAAAAGAGGCACAAGGCGTGTGATAGCTACAATAATACTGCCGTTTTTTTCGGTAATATCATCAAGCTTTTGAAATTTTTCATTTTTTAAAAGCCATTGTTCCACACTCTCACGCAATAAATAACGCGCTATAAGGAAACAACAAGCGGCTCCCACCGTAGCGCCTGCAAGCACCACAATGATTCCCATAACAGAGCCAAAGAGCACCCCTGCGGCAATACTCAATGCAGACCCTGGTAAGGCGAATATGGTGGAAATGGCGTATACCGCCGCAAAGATAAACGGTCCCCAATGTCCTTGGGCAGCAACCCAAGCTTTAAAGTCCACAAGATATTGTTCTAAGCCTAGGCTACGAACCACAAAAAATACCACAAGAATAACGGCTAATACTGCGCCCATTTTTACCCATTTTGGCATAAAAACCTCTTCTTGTTATAAAGTGCTAAGGTCATGCATCATGCAGCCTGCTATGATGAATACACTGCATGATGCAAAAAAATATGTTTTTTTATCCTCCGCAAGAAGTGCCGCTCACAAAGCAACTATAACAACGGTGATGACGCAACATAACGCGGTATTGCATAGCTTGGGTCAAGCTTGAACCAAGGTCATAGGCAAGGTCATCATCTACCAAAGTACAGGCATATACTGCCATGCGCTCTTGTTGTTTTACAACCATCTTACTATAATTACACATAAAGCTTTCACGCTCTACAGAGTTTTTATACTGCGTCATGCAGTTTTCGCTGATGTGCGGAACATTGGGGCTGGCACAAGGCTGCAATAAGTTAGGAAAAGAAACCAAGGAAAGATCCTCAGGAAGACCATAGGCGCGAAATTGTATGGCAAAGGCCTCTTGCACTTCTTGTGCAGAAAGACCCTCTTGTTGTTGATGCGCCACTGTCACCTCAAAGCCCATATCATACAAAGCGGCTAAACCATTAAGAGCTTTAACAAAAGCACCTTTACCGCGGCTTTTGTCATGTATGTCCTCTTGGGGTGCGTCCAAGCTTACGCGAAAAGAAAGGGCGTGCGGGCTTGTGCAAAAGGTTTTCAGTTTGGGCAAGGCTTTGTGTAAGGGAGTTGTACCGTTGGTGAGCACTAAACACGGCGCCTCATCTAAGGAGGCGTCCAGCATATCAAAAATATGCTTGTTCACAAAGGGCTCTCCCCCTGTAAAGCCTATTCTTTGCACAGAAAATTTTTTCGCTTCTTGCAAGAAAGGATACATATCCTTGAGATCTGGCGCGGCTAAACGCTTGTCTCCCGGTGCAGAACCTTCAAAGCAAAAAGGGCATTGCAAATTACAATTAGATCCTGTGTGAAACCACAGCTCTGTCAACTTTTGTGGTTGAATAAAGCCGCGGTTCTCCCCTTGAGCTGTATACAGCCAGTCATTTGTTCCGAGGTGAGTCATATTTTTTGACAATGGTGATAACATAGAAGCTCTTCCTGTAAATGTTTACTTTATACAAAAATAAAACGCCATATGACACGAAGGCAAAAAAGAAAGAGAAATTGCAGTGAGGCAAATATAACAGAAGAGACGTGAAAAACATAGTAAAAAAGTATGTATTGTTTTTTCACACTTTACTACGCACCTCGCATTATTAGGAATTTTTCTTAAAAAGGCAAGAAAAAAGAGCACAACCCTATGGCTATACTCTTTTAAAAAATAATATAGTGTCGCCAAAGAACACGATTTCGAGCGTAATCTTCAAACTTACAGGGGAGAAGACACATACGCTTTGGCGACACTTTCTGGGAGAAATATACTCTTTATAACAAAGAAACCAGTTCTGGATTCACCACATCAACAACAGCTAAATAAAAAAGACAGAGGGAAAAAAGGAGCACAGCCACAATAAGCATACAAAGCCCTATTTTTTTGTGCACAAAGGTGTTCCACGTTCCCCATAAAGAAAATGTCGCGCCTATGATACTCGTAATAAGTAATGTATCGGTCTGCCGTGTAAGAAATAATATCCCCACAAACCAAGCATATGCCAATATTACCGCAAGAACAGCAACAATGAATAAAATATGGCGTTTCATAATCTCTATCCTTTTTGCAAAAGCCATTTTTTACATAGTATGCCTACCGTTTTTTTGTTAAAATAAAGAACATCAAAGATTTTTATCACACATAATTTTCTACAGTATCGAAGGTAAAGCACATTTCATGCCAATATTGCCAGCACAAGAAAAAAACTGTATATTAGCTTACATAGTGAAAACATAGGCTATAATTATGCTTACCAAAAAATGGGCATAGCAAGAATTTTGGACAGTTTAGCGCCCATTTTTTTGGCATTAAAATTTTTCTTGCACAGCTAATTCCTTAATATTATATAAATAAAAGTCGAGAATATTTGGCACGCTGTATGCTATAGGTTACCAGAGTTGGCAAGCATTGCTAGTGCTTGCACACGTCACTGAAGCCGAAAGCTACAAAGCATATATGTGTAATTTGTGTAGAAAAATATAAATCATTCACGTTAAATATGCATACATAGTAGGGACTTTATGAACTTATGAACGCCTGAAAAATATGAGGTTAATCACTATGGAAATATATGTTGCTGAACAAGAAGGAATACACGTTGTCCACCTTACTGGACGCTGGGACGCCTACTCTACGGCATATTTTGAAGAAACCTGCAACGATCACATTGGTAAGGGTATGCGTCATATGGTGCTCAATCTTGCCGATGTGGATTATATAAGCTCGCTGGGCTTGCGTGGTCTGCTCAATATTGGCAAAAGCCTTGACCCCTTGGGAGGCGCCATTGTTATTTGTACTTTGCGTCCTCATATCCGTAAGCTTTTTATTGGCAGCGGCTTTTCTAGCTTATTTGCAGAATATCCAGACATTGTAAGCGCGCGTACCGCCTTACAGAAAAATATATGATTTCACCACAAATCCCGTGGCGTTATAGAATAGCTACACGCCAAAGCGTGCCTATTCTTGTGGGGCTTATTGGACTTTTATCCTTACTCATAGCCCTCGGCTATTTCTATGCCCGCGAGCACATTCTTATTATCTCCAATGCGCAAGTAAAACAATTTGTTAGCAGTATTTCGCGACAAGACGATTATACGCAACAATGGATTATGCGCTCTATGCATCCCCTCACACAAGCCATAGAACACGCCGTCACACCACAGCATATAGACTTACATATCCTTAATACGCAAATCCCTGCCGCCATATCCGATGCCAGAGGTAAACAGCGTATTCAGCTGTCCTATATTGAAGAAAATTCTGTGCAAACAAAGTATTATGACAGTACAGGCATACTCCCCGCTCAAGAACTACGCAGTATTTTTGAGCAAAATATCACCTTAGAGCAGATACGGCAAACGCAAAAGGCTTTTTGGTCTGTGCCGCACATTGATGCACACAATATTTTGCACCTGCGCTATACTACCCCTTTAAAAGACGCCCAACAACACACCTACGCTTTAATAACATCTAGTGTTGCCATTGCGTGGTTTACAGAACGTATCCGCTCTTTCAGCTTTTTTAAGCAATGCATCCCTTTTTTCCTCACCTCAAAGGGAGAATGGACATTACCGTCTAATGCTGACAAAGAGCTTGATTTTTTGAAAAAGATTATGCTTAAAAATACGCAAGGCATGAGTTCTGTTACATGGAAAGAGAAAAAGTATATTGCCGTCTTTCTTCCTAGCGGCGGCGCAGATATTTTTATTGGGGTACTTATTCCGCGTACAGATCTCTTTGGACATATTGACACCATTGTGAAAATTCTTGCTGTGGTAGGTGCTATTATTGTTCTTTTAGCCACCTACGGACTACACAGAACATGTAAAACATTTTTGCAGCCACTAACATATTTTATGGTCATGGCAGATAAATTAGCCCACGGCAAATTGAATCCCGCGCACAATGAAGAGCCTATGCTTGCCACAAGTTTTCCTTTGGAAACGGAAAAGTTGCGCTCTGCCACACAATACTTACGCGTAGCCTTACACCAACGTATGCGCGATTTAACTGTCATGGCACAAACCAGAGAGCGCCTTGACGGAGAACTGGCTTTTGCACGTACCATTCAAAACAGTCTACGCCCCAAAACACTGCCACAAAGCCCACACGTATCTTTAGCCGCCAAGGTACACGAAGCGCGCGAAGTGTGCGGCGATATGTACGATTGTTTTCAGCTCAATGAAGAAGAAATATGCTGTGTTATAGGTAATGTTGCCGAGCACGGTGTGCCCGCCGCCCTTTTGACTAACCGTATTATGCCTCTGTTGCATGAGCGCTTATTGGCAGGGCTTTCCCCTCATAAGGCTTTAGAACATGTGAACTATGTTTTTGAAACAGATTCAGACAAAAAAGGACTTTTCATAAGTGCTTTTGTGGGGATTTTACATATTCGCAGTGGCGTTTTTCGTTGGGCAAGTGCGGGGCAAAATCCGCCCTTTATTCTCAGTGACACAGCTTCACGCCAATTACCGTGGTCGGGCAATGTGCCCTTGGGTATTCGTACACAAGAGCAATACGAAGAATACACTTTGCAATTAGAAGCCGAGCAAACTGTTATATTTATGCCACAGCGTCTGCTCTCCATAGCGGATCCGCAAGGGCACACCTACGGCGAAAAAAGACTTACATTCTTTTTTTCCCACGTGGAGCATACGCCAGACATTTTATTACAAAGCATTCTTGAAGATATTGTGCACTATGCGCAAAGCCCTTTACGAGATGATATTGTGCTTTTTGCCATGCAATGGCATGACACACAGCGCACATAATTCTTATTTCATGCGCTCAAGCTTAACGCGTAGCCCCTCACGGCTGATACCCAAAGCCCGCGCAGTGCGTGACTTATTGCCTTGCAGATACTGCATAACATTTTTAATATGTACTGTTTCCACATGGGATAATGTAGGTATGCCTTGATCAAAACGGTTCCCCTCAGCAGTGCCTAGGGTGAGAGTTTGCGGCAAAGAGAAATCTTGATAGGCTGTGTTTTCTGTCATCTTTCCCATAGAAAGTGAAAAATCTTCGGGAACAAGAGACTCACCCGTGGCAAGAAGCATGGCGCGTTCAAGTTCATTTTCCAATTCGCGCACATTTCCAGGCCACGAATACTGCTGTAAAAGCAACGTAGCTTGTGGCGAAATAGCGTGTACAGAGTGCGGATTACGCTGGGCAAAGCGAGCAAGCATGTGTTTAATAAATAAAGGAATATCTTCGCGCCGTTCTCGTAAAGGAGGAATATGCAATTGCATAACATTGAGCCTGTAATACAAATCCTCACGAAAGGTGCGTTCTTTCACACATTGCTCAAGGTCGCGAAGCGTCGCCGCCATAATGCGCACGTCCACATGTTTGGGCTTGCGTCCGCCCACGCGCTCCACAATGCCTGTTTCCACCACATGCAAAAGTTTGGCTTGGCTTTCCAAGGGCATATCACCGATTTCATCCAAGAAAATAGTGCCTCCCGAAGCTTGTTCAAAGCGCCCCATACGCGCCTTCACTCCGGAAGCAACGCCTACTTCAATACCAAAAAGCTCGCTCTCCAGCAAAGTCGCAGGAATAGCGGCGCAGTTGATGGCTACAAATGGCTTATGCGCTCGCGGGCTCAAGTTGTGAATATGCCGCGCAAAAACACTTTTTCCTGTGCCTGTCTCTCCAGAAAACAACAAGGTACAATCCACGCTGGCGGCGCGTTCCACCTGACGCATCAATGTGGACATACGAGAAGATTGGGTCAAGTGCATCAAAGAAGGTTCTTTGGAGCTTTTACGCTGCAATTCCACGCGCAACTGGCTATTTTCAGCAATAAGTTTGTCTTGATGGCGCAACAGTTCCGCGCGCGCCACCTCAAGCTCCGCAAGCAAGCGACTCAATTCAAACTCGCGCGCTTCAATGCGTACACTCATCATAGAAAAAGCTTCAATCAAAACATTGATGGGATCTTCCACATCTTCGCAAGGCAACAAATCAAAAATGGTTTTGACTTGTTCATAATCCCCTTGCGCCATTTGTGTACATATTTCTGTCAACTTGCGATACAAATCTTTTGCCTTCATAAAGCCCCCTGCAGATACTTCCCTATAATATATGCCAAAAAAATGGGCAGGTCAAGACCAATAACTCTTGCCACATTACCCATAAGAAAAATTTATCCTAAAGAAGAAGAATATATATGTCACACACCACAATAGATTCACAACAATTAGAACTTGCCTTTGATGCAGAGCTTGCCACTGTAGAGGGTATTCTTGCTCTTGTGCAAGAATGGGCCAGTGAAAGAGGCGTTTCTTATGATGACAGGCTTTCTTTACGTCTTGTACTGGAAGAGCTTTTGAGCAATATTTGCTTGCACTCCTCACCAAGTCCCGAACATACGAAAATCACCTTACTACTTAAATATATTACCGAGCTTGCTCAAAAAGAAATACACATAACCCTACAAGACAATGGCAAAGCCTTTAACCCTTTGCGCCAAAGCGACTTATCTGTCGAGAGCATACATGACACCCCCCTAGGCAATCGCGGGCTTTCACTGGTACGTTTGTTTACGCTCAACGCGGTATATACAAGAAAAAACGGCAATAATCTTTCTTTCACCCTGTCTCTGGATACTGAAAAAGAAAAAAAGGCCATTACAGAACCTCTTGAGGCGGCGCAGCCTAAAAGGTCGTGGATTAAGTATTTTCATGCCTTATGGAAAGGGAAAATGGCTTTTAGGCAAACGGTGCTTATCACTTTTTACAGCTTTATTCTTCTTTGGGGCGGTATTGCTGTTTTTTATCTCACAACACAATCCACACTCAAAACCAATGCCTTAGAGCTAGGTATGCAAACCATGCACACCCAATCTGTCATCAGCAGTACCTTTTTGAACAGAATACAAGGCAATGTGCACAGGCTTGATACAGCTCTCAGCGCCATTCCTGCCAGCACGCTTTTTGCCAACGAGGCGCGCAAGCTTACGGAATATTTACAGCAAATGCCCATCAGTTCTAGTCTTGCCGCTGAAATTCCCCTCATCGGCATTATAGCGGGCAGAGAGGGGCGCACGTGGATGTATCCTGTTATTAAGGGTAGTATTTTTCTTCCCAAAAATATGGAGGATTTGAGCAAGTATGTAGACGTAAAAAACCCTGCCATACCATGGAAAACCTTGCCCATGACCTTCAATAAAGAAGATCCTCACGCCGCCATGATTTACGCCATACCGCTCAGTACTCAAACTTCTAAACAAAACGAGGAACAGGGCAAAAAACAAGGTACGCTGTCACCAGAAGAGATTCAACAAGGCTGGGTAGGCGTTATTATCACCATGCCGTGGATAGCCAATACCCTCAGTAAATTAACAAGTTTCACCCATGCGGCGCCCATATATTTGGACCATACAGGGCAGTATGTTATTTACCCTCCTCAACGTCGATTGGGTGAAGGCGCGCAAAGTTTGCGTGATGAGGCAGATTTGCACAATATATCCGCATTGCGCCGCATTGAAGAAAATATTTTAGCAGGCAAAAAAGGTATTCAGCGCCTTAGCACAAAGCACCCTTGGCAATTACCTTGGACAGGAGATACTTCATTAATATATTATCCCATGGACACGCCGGGCTGGTATTTAGCCTTATTGGTGGAAAGTGCAGAATTGGGAGATGACAATTCCCAAGCTTTGCCTTTAAGTTTTATTTTTGTGGCCTTATTAGGGCCTTTGGTCATTGGTTGTATCACGTGGATTGTGACCTATAAAACCTTACGCCCCTTACATAGTCTCACAGAGTCCATTACAAAGCTCAGTGAAGGAGACACAGAAACGCCTTTCCCCAAGGCGCTTTTTCCCGATGAAATGGGCAATATGCTCACGACTTTTGAGCGCGTTCGTGTGACCTTGCGTATGTCTTTTCGTAATCTTGTGGACAATGCCACACGCCAGCAAAAGCTGAGTAACGAACTCGCCCTAGCCAGAAATACGCAAGAGTCCATGTTGCCACGTTCCTTACCCCAAAGAGAAGGAACTCAAGTGGCAGCCTCCATTGATATGGCGTCAGAAGTATGCGGCGATTTATACACCTGTTTTGCACACCCCAACAAGCCTTCACATCTCTTTTTCGTTATAGGTGATGTGTGTGATAAGGGTATTCCCGCGGCGCTTATTATGAGCCGTTCTGTGTCTTTGGCGCGTTCTTTCTTGATGGAAGAAAACTCCTCTCCTTCACAAGTACTGGAAAGCCTCAACGCCTCCCTACTCAGAAATGACACCTCAGCCATGTTTGTCAGTATGCTCGTAGCAACCCTCGACACAGAAACAGGCATTTTACAGTGGGCAAGTGCTGGACATCCCCCGCCCATTATAGCCACGCCTCACGAGGAACACGGCACCATATTGCCTTGGAGTCAAGAGCTGGTGCTCAATGTGCGTTTACAACAGCGTTATACCACATTTACCTTAGCCCTCACGCCACAGCAAAGTGTCTTGCTCTATACTGACGGCGCTGACGAAGCTATGGGGCCACCCAACAGTCAGCAAGGGCAGCTTTTTGGTGACGAACGCTTAACCCAATCTTTTGCCCGCGCCTGTCATAGCCATCAGCACGCAGAAAGTATTTTGCAAGAAGTGCGTCAAGATTTGCGCTCGCATATGCAAGACTTACAGCCTGCTGATGATATCTCGCTTATGGTCATCCGTTGGGAAGGCGCAAGTCAGACATCTTAGTTGTATTGACAGCCTTATGCAAAAATAATAGTGTGAAATAGCATGGTTATTTTTAGAACCATGCTCATTGGGAGGTAATATATGCTTATATGGTTTGCCATTGGTACTGCTCTGCTCTTACTGGAATTACTCACGCCTACTTTTATGCTCATGTTTTTCGGTTTTGGAGCGTGGGGCGCGGCGCTTGTGGCATATATTTATCCAGGGACGCCACAAGAGATTATAACCTTTATCATTGTGGCGGCTGTATCTCTTTTTCTCTTTCGCTCAAAAATGAAGAATATCTTTCAAGGCTTACAAAGTTCTTCACAGCAAAACCCCAGCATAGAAAACTTTCCCTACATAGGCAAAGAAGCGCGCGTACACAAAGATATTTCACCCCAAAAGGAAGGAGAAGTTTTTGTGGGCGGAAGTTATTGGCGCGCCACGTCAGACATAGCCATCCCCAAAGACACCATTGTTCTTATTCAAAAACAAGACCCTGATGATAATCAGCTTCTTATAGTCACAGGACAAAGCTAATACCCCAAGGAGGTCATATGGAATTCTGGTATTATTTAGATGGAAGTTCATTCATTCCCCTCTTGCTTCTTGTATTATTTGTGGTCACTTTATTTAAATGCGCAAAAATTGTTCCCAACCAAGAAGCCTTTATTGTGGAGCGTTTAGGCAAATTTAACAAAGTGCTGTATGCAGGTTTTCACTTATTGATTCCCTATTTAGATGTTGTTGCTTACAAGCGTTCTTTAAAGGAGCTTGTGCTTGATGTGCCACAGCAAACATGTATTACGCGAGACAACGTGTCCGTAAATATTGACGGGGTCATTTATTTACAAGTAGTCACGCCAGAAAAATCCGCTTATGGTATTGATAATTTTCTTGCTGGTGCCATTCAGCTTGCCCAAACAGCCTTACGTTCTTCTATTGGTAAGTTAGAGCTTGACCGCACTTTTGAGGAAAGAGACACCATCAATCAAGAAGTTGTTGCCGCCCTCAACGAAGCCACCACCCCTTGGGGTATTAAGGTGTTACGTTATGAAATTCGCGACATCACCCCACCAGAATCTGTTATGCAAGCTATGGAAAAGCAAATGCGTGCTGAGCGTGAGAAAAGAGCTGTCATTGCCCAATCCGAAGGGCAGCGTCAAGCACAGATAAACAAGGCTGAAGGTGAAAGAGCCGCTCTTATTGCTGAGTCAGAAGGGAAAATGCAAGCTCTCAAGAATCAAGCAGAGGGCGAGGCCGCGCTTATTGAGACCGTCGCCAAAGCCACCGCCGAAGGTATCAAGCTTGTGTCACAGGAAGTAAATAATGAAGGTGGGGTTCTGGCCGCCAATTTACGCATTGCCGAATCATGGATTCAGCAATACGGCAATATTGCCAAAGAAGGCACTACCATGATTATTCCGCAAAATATTGCTGATATATCTGGAATTGTTGCCGGTTTATCGCAAATTGTAAAGCTTCCTGCTTCTGGGGTGAGTTCTGAGCATAAGGAAGATAAAAATTAGTTTTTTTCGTGGGGAAACTTTTCCCTTAAAAGGACACGTTTAGGAAAAAAAAGTTTCCCCACACAAAAAAATCACTATTAAAAATTAAAGTGTATCTTACGTAGACTGGCGTCCCCTCTCTTAAATTTAAAATAGCGTGTGGACAGGGAGCCTTGTAAAGGCTTTGTGCCATTTTTGACGGTAAAAGGCGCGTCAGAAACCACAAGGGCTTTATCTTTAAGATTATCTTTAGAGCCTTGATAAACAGTGCCGTCTTCACTGAAAGCGTAAAAATACACGGTCAAACTGCCCGTAGATATGATTTTTGTAAGAGTTGAATTGGCAGGAATAGCCACCCACCCTGCTGTCACCCACGCTCTTTTTTTCAA
>CAYJFR010000065.1:0-10825 GCA_964369335.1 uncultured Desulfovibrionaceae bacterium
AAATCGTCGATGCGTAATATGCTTAAAAGCATGGACTCTTCGTCTGCAGCTACCTCGCCATCGGCGCGTGCTTCTAAAATAGCCCTTTCTAAAGTTTCTTCGTCCTCGCCACGGCCAAAAAGTTTGGCAAGCCGTGCCCAGAGTGTACTGTCGGAAGCTCCGTCCAAGCGATCCTCCAAGGTTAATGGTTGAAAAATGTCTTATAAACAGACCTACATGATGTCATGCGGGGCTGAGACGTATGTGCATGCTGTAACTATTTGTATACAGCATGCGCTTTTCCTCACGTGTTTCAAGGAATATGCAATAAAGTGAAAAAAAGTGCTACTAAATTCTTTTTGTTTGTTCCATATGAGAACGCATAATCCATGTGGATAATGCCGGAATACTTCGATTGCTGTCTGTGGGGAACCATTCAATTTTTTTAGTACTATCATCAAGATGTGCCCACTTTTCAAAGCATACAGCCACTTTCCAAAGATTTTTTCTTTTATCTTGTATGACAGATAAGACGCGACAAGAAAGCCAAAAGCTCAATGTTGTTTTTTCTGTGGAGTTTTGAGTTTCATCTGTATCTTGCTCTGTATTAATATCAAAATCTTCTTGCTCGTCAAAACTATTTTTATTGCTAAGAACAAGTAAAAAGAGCAAATGTGTATTCAACTTGAGCGCTGATGTATAGCGTTCCATGGTTCTATCATGTATGCATATGCGTAAACCACCCGCCGAAATATTATCTAAAACCATTTCATTATTGGTATTAGGGCGGAAAAACATGAGAGGTTTTTCTAAAGAGCTTCCCACTTGCGGCAGTGGTTTTTCATCAGAAAGATGCCATAAAGCTAGGGCGAGAATAGAGGGCTTAGGTGGGGTATAGCGTAAAAAGGCACGTTTTTGCCCTGGAGAAATAGATTCTGGCAAAGCTATATGTAGCTCTGTGAGCGCGCCTTTACGTATGCTTTTAGTAGAATACCCCACAAAGTGGTAATAGGCTGTTTTTCCTTTGGTTTGAACAGAAAAGAATATTTGTAAGGGAACATTAGTCCAACGATGGGCGCCAAAAGCGTCTGCTATCTGGAGGATGAGGTGCTCATTGGTGATGGTACTACACGTTCCTTCTGCGGCAAAACCTTGAAAGTCTCCTTGCATAACTTCCATACGCAAAAGGGCACGCTGGGCAAGGGTGGCGTGCAATATATCTTGAGTGATTTTTCGATTACGTTTTTTCTGTTTGCGTATGTATAGAGTTTTGCGCAACTTACCTACAAATCCGTAGCCAAGAACGGCAACTAGAATACAGAGGAGGCAAAGTATAAGAACGTCAGAAACAGCCATATAAAAATCCTGATTAAAGTTTATGAGAGTATAGTCATGAAATATCTATCTGTAAAGGGGATGCCTTTGATACGGCTCTCCTTTACAGGTAGACATTTTTTGAGATAGTTGATTTTGTTTATGATAAGGCGCGTCGTGTATTTCATAATAAGGCGTGGCAGTGCTTATTATGCATCTATGTTTGGGTCATAGAAAGTATAAATGCCTTTCTTCTTTTTTGATCTGTATAAAGCTTTATCGGCATGGGTATACAGTTCTTGATAGCTTTTGCCATTGGCGGGGAAAAGCGCGATGCCTATACTGCAAGAGATATGTACTTGAACCCCTTCGCCTTCTAAGGTCTGATTGAAATATTCGATAACCTTATCAAGTTTTACAAGAAGTACTCCAAGATTGGGCATGTTTTTGATGTAAACGATATATTCATCGCCGCCCACGCGTCCTACAATGTCGTCACTACGGAAAATACTGGCAAGACCAGCAGCGAGATTTTTAATAACAATATCGCCCACTGCATGCCCAAGATTGTCGTTGACTTGCTTAAAATTGTCTACGTCAATGATACAAAGCACGCCTCTTTCACTGGTGTGAAGAGAGGTTTCTTGGGAAATAAGCTCTGCTGTGGCTGTTTTATTGTATAAGCCTGTAAAGGAATCTCTTTGCACATCATCGCGTAATTTTTGCAAGGAGCGTGTTTCTTCGTCAACGTTTTTGATTTCGCCAATGGCCTTGGTGGTACTGTCGTTAATGTCTACCCAAGCGCTTTGACGTAACTGGCACCAAATCCATGTGTTGTCTGCTTTTTTAATACGTAAAAGAGCCTCTGCACTGGTTCCGCCCACACGAAGCTTTGCCTGCATGGAATTGAATAAATCCATATCATCAGGGTGAATACTTTCTGTGCTAATGGAATAATAATCGGTTTTTTCCTTGGGGATAGGATAGCCAAATTTTTTGAAAAACTGTCGTGTTGTACGCAATTCTTGCTTATTCCAATCATATTCATACAGAATTTTTTGAGAAGATTCAAAGAGATAACGATAACGTTCCGCCATTTTATGCTCATGAATTTCTTTTTTCTTTCGTTCTGTAATATTTGTAAGGATACTCCAAAACCAGCGTCCCTCACTGTCATTCATAGTGCGTGCTGTTTCAAGCACCCACATAATATCTTTTCCCTTGGGTTGTATTCTGTACTCTATAATAACAGTTTTTTGCGCATTTTCCGTGGCACTTTGTAAGGTTTGCTGTACATGTGCTCTGTCAGCGGGGAATATAAATTCTAGCCAGCTGTTTTTGTATTCGTGTTCTAGTTCTTGCTGTGTAATATTGAAGGTGCGTAAAAAGGATTCGCCATATTCTGAAATAGTCCAGTGTTCATCATCTTTAAAATGCACCACTCCAGCAGGTATTTCATCAAAAAGCCATTGCAAACGCTGTGAAGTGAGTTCTGAAGTTTTCTTTTCTCTATGCTCGCTACGTAAAACATGGAGAAGGACAAGGATGCAAAAGATAAACCAAGAACATCCTGTAATTATGAGTGCGTACGTGGTGCGCTCAAGGCGTTCTTCCACGGTATTTTGTGTCATGGAAACAAGCACGGTCCACTCTTGTTGTGTTGTGGGTGCAAATTCTACGAAAAAAACTTCAGAATTACAGCTGAGTTTTGTATAATAAGGCTGTGCTGTTTTAAGATTTTGGCGAATAGTTGTCAGGGTTTTGGGAGAATTTTCTAAGGAGTTTTCCCAAGTGGTCAGAATATTCTCGCCAATATCTATAGCAGGGAATGTGTCTTCTAGCACATTACCATTGGAGTCTAAAATAGCGTACTGAATGCTTTTGCGCATGGTTTGCGACAGAAGCTTTTGGCTCATCACAGCATGTTTTTTTCCCGTAAAAAGGACACCTTTTTTTCCAGAGGGTAAGGAAACATGGCTTGTATAAAAGAGGTAATATTCCCCTACACCATTAATATACACCAAGGTGTATAGAGGTTTTTCTTTACCAGTTTGCAATAATTGGCGTTTGGTAACGGAATCAAGTTGAACGGAAATGCCGCTGTGCCTGCCAACATGCAGCTCATTATCTTCGGTGATAATGCCTGCAAAGGGAAACCTTTCGGAAAGTTTTTCCACAGTTTGCAAGCGTTCAGCGATGGTTTTTTCTGTAGAGGTTTCCTTTTCAAAAGTGCGCGCCATAAGGTCTATATATTCTTGAGTTTCACTAAGATTAACGCTGAAGCTTTGAGCTATACTCGACGCTGCATTATGCAAAATGATGCGTGCTTGAGTGTGATACATATTTTCAAGGTGTTGTACAAAGGCATAGCCTATGCCTGTCAAGACGAGGGCACATATAAAAAGACTGAGTGTATAGTGAGATGATTTTTTTGTCTTGGTGAAAAACAAAGGAGACTCCAAGGTGTAAAGTGCATATCAATCGGCGGAACGAATTATATTGTATTTAATAAAAAAAAACAAGCGTATCTATGCCGCTTACCGCATAGATGGGGGAAAAGTACCGTCTTTGACGCAAGTCGTATATCACAGCAGTGAGAACTTTGTAAGAAAAACTTGTTTAAAAATATGGACAAAGTGCCATACCTAACTTATTTTCTTATAAGGACGAAGAGTATAATGTGTATATCTGCGTCAAAAATAAGCATTTTTTGTGTTGCAATAGTCTAAAATATAACACTATATTATTGCAAATGAAAGTGTTTTACTCTGAAATGATTTTATCCTGCCAAAAAAGCGTTGGTCACAGTATGATTGAATTTTGAGAAAGAATGCTCGTACACATGCTTATGCAATTTTAACGATAAGCAGTTATAAAATTTGGGATTTTTATGTATAGTGTGATTATTTTAAGACGTAAGGGCAAACGAGAGCTTTTTGGCTATTTTCGTATGTTTCATGGTGTTATATGAAAAAAAATCAAGTTTCTTGGCAAATTAGAGTTTCTCTCATTTTATTGGTGTTGGTGAACCTTCCTTTTTTGTTCGTCGCGCAAGTGAGCATGAATCTTGTTGAGGATGCTTTACTTTTTGAAAAAGAAAAGAAGTTGCTTTCTATCACGCATGTGCTGGACTCTATGCTTGGAGAGAGGAGCTTTGAGGATATTTTAGAAGTAAATAGAGCCACAGACGCTTCTCGTACGAAACAAATTGAAGTCTTACGCGCTGAGTTACAGCCCATCAGTGACAGTATTATTCCAGAAAATTCCGGTCTTGCTGTGGGTTATTACAGTAAAGCTCTTGACGCCATTGTGGCTTATGGACCTTCTGATTCCTATGAGCACACTGTGGGAAAATCTATTGCCCCTGAGCACCCTGGGCATACGGTTATGAATTCCAATATTCCTTTGGTAGAGCGTGGTACCATGGTGCGTGGTGATATTATGAACGCCATGTATCCTTTGGAGCGTGATGGGCAGGTTATCGGCTATATTTACGCCAACGAATTGGAAAAAGATGTGGATGCGCAACTTGCCGCTTTAACACACGAAACGCAACTTCTTTTACTCTTCTGTTTTCTCTTTACGGGAACCATTTTGTTTGTGGTGGCTTTGCGCACCGTGCGTAGAATCAATGATGTTATTGACGGTGTACGCCATTTAAAAACAGATTTATCGTATCGCATTCCTCCTGTCATGGGAGAGTTTGGCGAAGTGGTAAGCAATATTAATGATATGGCTGCTTCCATAAGCAAAGCGACTACTGAAACCGAGCGCGCTATCAACGTGTTGCAGGGCATTTTGAATAATATGGAATTTGCCATCATGGTTTGTGACCCCAAAACACGCCGTATGATTTATGCAAATCCTTATGTGCACAAAATGTGGAATGTAGAGGATGTAGAGCAAAAAATCTGTTATAAAGTTTTATACAATAGAAACGAGCCGTGCGAGGAATGTCCGCAAAGTCATTTCTTTGATGCTTTTGGTAAGCCTGATTTTTCCATTCTTACCAAGGAAGAGTTTATTCCTTCTCTTAATAGGGAATTTCTTGTCACAGACCGTTTGATTCGCTGGCATGATGACAGAATTGTGCATTTGCGCGTAGCCAATGATATTTCTGAGCGTAAGGCGCTTATGGAAGCAGAAACTGTCAATAAAGCGCAGCGTGATTTCTTGGCGCGTATGAGTCATGAAATCCGCACCCCTATGAATGGTGTGCTTGGTATGACGCGTCTTGCTATTCAAGAAAATCCTCCCGCCAAACAGCTTGGTTATTTAAAGAAAATTGAATCTTCTGCATCGTTGCTCTTGGGTATTATCAATGATATTTTAGACTTTTCTCGTATTGAAGCCGGCGCCATGACCATCGAAAATCACGGTTTTGATGTGTATGAAGCTATTGATAAGGTTTATGAGCTTATTTTGCCACGCGCCCAAGAAAATAACAGTATGCTTAAAGTGGATATCATGCCCAATGTGCCACATATGGTTATGGGCGACAGTCTGCGCTTTTCGCAGGTGCTTTTGAATCTTTTAGGAAATGCTACAAAATTCACCAAGGACGGCGTGGTATCTCTTTCTGTTTGGGCAGAAAATACCTATAACGATAAAGTACGTATTTTTTGTCAGATAACAGATACGGGTATTGGTATGACAAAAGCCCAGCAAGAAGAGCTGTTTAAACCCTTTACACAAGCAGACACGTCCACTTCGCGTAAGTTTGGCGGTACAGGGCTTGGCTTGTCCATTTGTAAAGCCTTTGTAACGCTTATGAACGGCACTATTAAGGTGACTAGCGAGCAAGGAAAGGGCAGTACTTTTTCTTTCTCGGTGCAATTTGATGAATATATGTCCGTGAGTGAGTCAGGATACAGTGAAAGTAAGGACGTTCCTTGGCGTGAAGCTCGTTATGATGGGTATCAATTCCTTTTGGTAGAAGATGACCTTATCAACCAAGAAGTGGCTTTGGCTGTTCTTGAAGATATGGGAATTGATGTGGACATAGCCAATAACGGTGAAGAAGGTTTACAGCGTTTCTTAGAAAAAGATTACGCGCTGATTCTTATGGATATGCGTATGCCTGTTATGGATGGGCTTACAGCCACTAGAGCTATACGTAGTAGTGAAAAGCACGACGCAAACTCTGTCCCCATTATAGCCATGACTGCCAATGCTATGGAAGAAGACAGACAAGAGTGTATTTCTGCGGGGCTTAATGCGCATATTGCAAAGCCCATTGATATGGAAGAGCTGAAAAGTACTTTCTACAAGTATTTGATAGCAGGAAAAAATACAGATTCTGTGTAATGCTGTCTTATAAAAACTAAAAGCAAAGCCCCTGTGTCCAATGATGCAGGGGCTTTTTGTATGACTAAGAAGAGCTTTTATAGTAATGTGTCTTATAGCAACTACACTTTTAGTTAACACTTTAGAGCCTCTTAAACTTATCTACCAAAGAGGAGGCCTACTTCACTTTTATTTTTATACTGCTCGATACAAACAAAGTCTTCATCAAGGGGGTGAAGTTCTTGAAGCTTATTCATCTGCCTCAACAAGGCTTTCAGCAACATGTTTACATAAAGTCTTTTTCCCTTTGTATGTAGCAAATATATCATAAGAAACCTCGGAACCCCAATGTACTCCGCCGCCTTGAGGGTCTACTATATGGATAACACCCTTTAATTCTGTGTTATCCATAGTAAATATGACACTTTGACCGTATTTGTATTTAGGTTTACCTAGCATACCTTTCTCCATCTACAGCTTTTCTTAAATCTTTTCGGAACAATCTCAACAAGCTGTGCAGAACTCTTATTTTTATTGAATACGTGTTACAGTAAATTTTGAATGTGATTCTTTTTCAATGGACATGCCTTCAGGAAGGTGAATATTCACATTGCCTTGTGCGCTTTGTCCTGGCTCCAGCAAGGGCGGGGTTAAGCGAACTTCAACACCGTCTAAGTAGGTTGTGTTTCTTGCTAAAGCTTCGGGTACTTCTACTTCTAGGCGAATCCTACTGGGGCTTACTATATAAGCATCTTCAGCTCCATTAATAAGAACTTCTTCTTCTATGGAAACTTTTGTACGCTTGCTAACCACAGTGTATCTCACAGCAACATTGGACGGTGTTATGCTCACTTGTTGCTTTCCGCTGACTAAGGGCAGCGTCTTAGAATAATCTCCGGGTTTTTCTCCTGCGTCAACATGCACATCTAAGGTGACAGAATCCATTTGCGCTATGACTTTTTCCGGTCCGCGTATTAAGGCCGTATTGGGCGCGGTGGTGAGATTGGTAACCTTAAAAGCAGAAGAATGCAAAGCTGTGTCTAGGGTTGTTTTGATGGGAACATTACGTTCCATAAGGTTGTCGGCATAGACCGTCATTTGATTGGGGGAAATCTCTAAAAATTCAAAAGCGCGAAATCTGTCTTCCCATTTGGGGCTAGAAAAAGGAATAACATTTTTCCCTTTGCGTAGCATGGATAAATCCATAACATAGGTTCTTTGAGAGCCACGGCTTTCTAATAAGGCTTTAGGCCCGCGTACAGTAACGATAATAGAGTCTACAAGGCCGCCTGTAATTACAAGCCCTTGAGGGATATTGCTATAATCAAGTTGCACTTCCATATCCATATCCATAAGCCCGTGAATGGTGATGGCATACCAAGTACCGATGGCAATACAAAAGGAAAGGAAAAGTATGGGAAAGTTGATGGTTGTGAATCTAGAGTACATTGTCAATGACCTCTTTGAGTTTAGCCGCTGTCACCATGGGAGTGAGAACGCCTTTGAGTGCGATGGAAATCTCGCCTCTTTCTTCAGAGACAACAATGGCAAGAGCGTCTGTTTCTTCGGTAATGCCAATGGCCGCACGGTGTCTTGTGCCAAAATTTCTCCCTTGTACTACAGCAAGGGGTAAAATACACGACGCTGCCGCCACTTTACCCTTACTGATAATGACAGCCCCATCGTGTAAGGGAGCAGGGGGTAAGAATATGGTGTGTAGGAGTTTTTTGGAAATGGTGGCATTTAACGTGACGCCTTCTTGCCTGATCATATCTCCCAAAGGCACAGCGCGCTCAATAATAATAAGTACGCCAAGGCGTAAGCGTGCCAACTCTACGCAAGTATTGACAATTTCTTCCACCATAGTCTCATCTAGGCGGTTACGCCTCCAAAAATAACGCGCTCCCATTTCTCCAAGTCCTTGACGAATGTCTTTTTGAAAAACAATGACCAGCACTAAAAAGAGTGAGCCCACGATATGCTCTAAGAGCCACATGACGGAGTATAATTCTAAATAGATGGAAACAATATAGAGCAGGAGCAGTAAGCCAAAGCCAATGAGAATAGCAAGGGCGCGCGTACCTTTAATCATTATAAGCGCGTTATAGGTGAGCAGTGTAATGATAAGAATATCTAGAGCGTCTTGCCAATTAATATTGGAGGGGAGATTTAAGGTTTCAAGAATTTCTAGCATATATATGTCCTTTGTTTTCTGCTCATCATAACCATTAAATTTTGACCATACCGTATGCGAGATTCAATGCCCTTACGCTTTGCATAACATGATGCACCCTATGATAACAAATTCCTTGCGTGCCCAGTAATGCCGTAGCGGTGTGGGTGGCAAGGGCGCGAGCTTGTGTCTCTGAGGCGTCAAAATGTAAATATTTGTGTAAAAAGGACTTCATGGAAATAGCGCCTAAAACGGGGCGCCCAAAATGCTCCAATTGTTGAATATTACATAAAATTTCTTTATTTTGTTCAACGCTTTTTCCAAATCCAATGCCGGGGTCTAGCATAATATGCTCTTCTGGTAAACCCGCTTGGGTAAATCGTTGTAATTGCGTTTCAAAAAAGCGTTGCAAGGTGTCTAAAATATTGTCAGAAGACAGACACTCTTGCATAATTTGCGGGCGCGCGGTGCTGTGCATAAGTACATAGCCCGGCTTATACTGCGCCACCACATCAAGCAGTTCTGGCTCAAAAAGGCATGCGGAAATATCATTAATAACATGTGCCCCAGCTTCCAAAACAGCTACAGCCGTTTGTGCGTGGTAGGTATCTACTGAAATATAGGGCGGAGTGAGAGGTTGTGTTGGTGAGGAGTTTTCCTTGCTGAAAAACTGTGTACAGCTTTGCAATAAAGGAGAGAGTACAGGCATAAGGCGTGCCAGTTCTTCTTCACTGCTGAGGGGCTGTGCACCGGGGCGGGAAGATTCTGCGCCAAGGTCTAAAAAAATAGCACCTTCATGCCAAAGCTGTTTGGCATGAGCCAAGGCTTTTGCAGGAAGGTGATATTGCCCGCCATCAGAAAAAGAGTCGGGTGTAATATTTACAATGCCCATAAGGGCAAAGGGGGCGGGGGTGAAAACCTCCCCACCCCGTAATGTCCATGTATTATTTCTTAAGCTCATGAGTCTTATGGGCATCTCCCTGATTTTCGTCAGAGTTTGCATTGTGTGAGCCGCTTTGATCAGCCTCGTTCTTGGTTGTCGCATCTTCTTCAAAGATAAAATCTGCGTCGTTGTCTGTGTCATTGTCCGTGTGCGCTTTGCTCGTATTGACTACTTTCTTGTCTTGGGTGGTTAAATCCAAGGGGGGCAATTCTTTGCCTTCTATCAAGAGGTCAATATCGGCGCCGCTGATGCTTTCACGCTCAAGCAGAGCTTCAGCAATGGCGTGCAAGTGCTTGATATTTTCATTAAGCAATTCAGTACAACGGCTACGCGCTTCGGTGACAATACGTTTAACTTCAGAATCCACAAGACGAGCTGTGTCTTCGCTGAAGTTTTTATTCTGTACCCATTCGCGACCGATAAACACTTCTTCACCGGTCTCGCCAATGGCAAGGGGGCCTAAAGCGTCGCTCATACCCCATTCGCAAACCATTTTTCTTGCCATGCGGGTAACGCGTTCAATATCGTTGCTGGCGCCTGTGGTGATATCATCAAAGATGATTTCTTCAGCCACACGACCGCCCAGTAAGACAATTAAGTTATTTTGCAAGTAACCGCGAGAATAACCGTGTCTGTCTTCCTCTGGTAATTGCATGGTCACACCAAGAGCGCGGCCGCGAGGAATAATAGTTACCTTGTGCACAGGGTCTGTCTTGGGAAGAAGGCGCGCTGCCAAAGCGTGTCCTGCTTCGTGGTAGGCGGTGATGCGCTTTTCTTCATCAGAAAGAATAAGGCTGCGTCTTTCACGACCCATAAGAACCTTATCTTTTGCCCATTCAAAATGTGCCATGGTCAGCATATCTTCATTGGCTTTTGCCGCTTGTAAAGCCGCTTCGTTGACCAAGTTTTCAAGGTCTGCACCAGAAAAACCAGGAGTGCCACGAGCTAAGGTGTCTAAGTTTACATCAGTGCTGATAGGCGTGCGGCGTGTGTGTACTTCAAGAATACGACGACGGCCTTTAAGGTCTGGTGTAGGTACAATAACCTGACGGTCAAAGCGACCGGGGCGTAAAAGCGCAGGGTCAAGAACATCGGGGCGGTTGGTGGCGGCAATGAGGATAACACCTTCA
>CAYJFR010000066.1:0-10777 GCA_964369335.1 uncultured Desulfovibrionaceae bacterium
GGAAAACCTTTTGTGAACAAAAGGTTTCCCCCAGACCCCCCTTCCAAAAAACTTTAATTGCGGAAGGACTTTATATTTGTAGTGAAGATTTCGGCGCAATGAACATCTTGTAGTAAACGCTTTGTTTATAACAATGCTTTTTGTCTAATAAATGTAAGTAAATCACTATGTTTTTTTATTTCTTGTCACAGTGTTTTTTTTGTCTTATGTACGGATAAACATGACTACCTCTCTATATGGGTGGCGGTTACTTGCAGTAAGATTAAAAGAATTTTTGGAAGAGCAAAATGTTACAAGTGCAAATTACAGATTTAGTCGAAGGGATTTCTCGAGCTTTAGACTCCATGACAACAGATTTAGCAAACCATCACCGCCGCACCGCTGTTATTGCTTTACGTCTTGCAGAAGTTCAAGGTTTTTCATCCATCATATGCCGCGACATTCGCAACGCCGCCTTATTACATGATATTGGGGCCTTATTATTACGAAGCGACATCACCATCAAAAATATTGAAAGTAATTTACATCAGCATGCTGTTGCCTCTTGGACATTGCTGAGTCATTGCGAAATTCTCGCACCCATTGCCAATATGGTCTTATATCACCACACGCCGTGGTATCAGCATATATCCACACCACAAGAAAGGCATATGGATGTACGCTATGGGGCATTGCTCAACCTTGCCGATACAGTGGATATTCTTTTACGCCGTAAAAAAGATTTACCGCAGGTCTTGCAATCCATTAAAAATATGCCCACAGGCACCTTTGTGCCAGAAGATATATGCGCTCTTGAGTCTATTTTTTCACAACAAGATTTTATTGCCTATTTCAGACGTGGTTTTCCCAAGCCCATGATTCCTTTTGCTTCACACATACTAAACACACAGGAAATTATAGCTTTTTCTTCTATATTTTCTTATGTTATCGACTCTAGAAGCCCTAGCACTGCCACGCATACCGTAGGCGTTGCCGAACAAAGCCGCACTTTGTATGCTCTCACCGGTGCCACAGAAGACGCTGTTAATGATGTATATGTGGCAGGGCTTTTACATGATATTGGGAAAATAGGCGTGCCTGCTCATCTTATTGAAAAAAATGGCAGACTCAGCAGTGATGAATTCACCTTAGTGCAACAACATGCCAGCATTTCAAAGCAAATTCTTATGCCTATCCCTGGTTTAGAGAAAGTGGGCTTTTGGGCAGCGTCACATCACGAACGCTTAGACGGTAAAGGCTATCCCAGCGGTATTGGCGCTGCGGACCTTCCTTTAGAAGCGCGTGTTATTGCTGTGGCAGATGTGCTCACAGCTTTAACAGAAGACCGCCCATACCGTTTAGGCATGCCTGTAGAAAAAGCTTTTGATATTCTTACTGGTATGGTGAAAAATGGCGCTTTGGATGCTGATCTTGTACATCTTGTGTCTGAAAACTTGAACCTACTTCAAGAACGTCGCCGCGCGGCTCAAGATGCTGCAGCTACACGCTTCCAGATGGGGCGCGGCGAAATGAAACAAGATATTTTTGACAGTTTTCATGCCTACGGTGAATCTCTTTTGGATGATGTATGCTTTAAAGACGCTATTCCGCAAGTGCCTGTATGGAGCAGTTTAGTCTAAAGCGTGTCTTTAAATATAGACACTGGTGTTTTCTGTGTCCTCTTCTTTTGTATGCTTCACAGAAGAAGAGGGCATAACAGATTGCACTAGAGCCTCTTTTGTCATGGAAGCGCGCGCCATAGTCACAGATTGCATGGAAAATCTTGTCTGTGTCATGGGCTGTGGAGGCTCTTCAAGCTCTAAAGTATTTTTTTTAAGAACTTTTGTCTTTTTAAGCTCATCATCATATGAGGAAGGATTTTCTTGTTCTTGCTGTAAAATTTGCAAAAAGCTGTCCATACATCCCTCCATGTTTACATTATTTTAAGGTATTAGGGTATTACCGTGTACTCTTTATCAAAGTCAGCCGCTTCGACTATGCTGTATTCTTGTGCTGAGTGCTGAATAAGCCAATCACCGCTTTGCCCCATACACACAGCGCCGCCTTCTTGAAGTATAACGCTAAAAGTTTCTTGTACGCATAAAGCCCATAAAGAAGACTTTGCCGCGCCCTCATGTTTTTGAACCTTGCACGCTTGAGGTAGAGTAGAAATATCTTCGCCCGTAAAATCGCGTGCGTAGGTTTTATGAAAAATATCTTTGTTGATAATATACACATCGTCATCAGTACGAACCGCCAACCAATCTCCTGGCTTTCCAGAATAATAATTTTTCTGGTCCCAACGCGTGAATATTTTAAAATATTCTCCCTCTTGTAAAGGCATTACCTGAATACAAGAGCTTCCCGCACTGCGACACACTTTAGAATGCTGGAGTAGGGAAATACGTCTTCCAGTATGCGTATTTAACACTGAAGGGGTGTATTGAAAGTCAGGCTCGTATGCCTCCTCAACCAAGGTGTAAATTTTTTCAAAAACATCACGTTGAATGGGATAGACTTCCCCAGAAATACCAATCATAAGTAATGTGTCCTCATGGCTTTGAATGGTAATATCTCCCTCAAGGGTGCGTACATGCAAGCTCACATTGGCGCCAAAAATATTCGATGTTTCTATAAAACCTTGCTTTATGGAAAGCTTTCTGTACTGGCGTAGTCTGGAATGGTCGAGCCAATTTTTATTTTTTACAGGCTGTAAGCAATCTATGATGGTAAATTTTTCATAATATTCGTGTAAACGCTCATTACAAAAATCTAAAAATTTCTGCTGACCGTGTTTTTCTTTAAATTTACTATACGCAATATACCCACCGGCTTTTTCGCTGTGCCCACCACCAGAGCCTAAATCTTGTGCTAGCCAAGCGGCTAAGTCATTGGCCTTAACCTCTCGTGTGGTCGTACGCACAGAAAATTTTACATCATCATTGGGTAGGGGAGAATAGGCTACAACTGTATCAATGGTGTCTACTTGCATGGCAAGGTCACTGATAACACCCAAAATATTAGGGTCGCAAGGCGGTGCAGGGATAACAGCTAAGCGTAAATCTTCACTGACAATATTCAACTGATTTAAAGAAGTGGATGTTTGGAATAGATCACTCAAAGAGAGGTTTGAAAGCTTGAGCATTTTAAAAATATCATTATCCACAACAAGATTTTCCCACATATCTCTATCAAGAGGATGATTTAATTCAGAAAAACCGTTTGTGTCCATGAAAAGACCATAGAGTAAAGCTGTAGCTAAGTGCGTATCAATGGAAAAATTTTCTTTGACTAGCAAATCCCACACTAGCGTAGCACAACTGCCAAGCCAAGGGCGTAAGTCGCATATTTCGGGTAACGTTGCTTCTTGGATATGATGATCAATGACAACCACATGCGGCGCTGTGACTTTTGCCACATTGCCCATACCGTATTGGCAGTCTACGGTAATTAGCAAGCCATCCCATGCACTGCGCTGGGCTTCATTTTGCACAGGGATTTTTAATTTCTCTATCATTCCCACAAGATTGGGCTTTGTTACAGCAGGCCCGCCATAGAAAAAAATGGGAGATTTTCCGTGAGACTTGAAGTAGCGATACAGCCCAAAGCCCGCAGCAAGGCTGTCTGCGTCCGGAATATTATGGCATTGAATGGCTATGGAATCATATTTGAGCAAGCTTTGCAACATAAGAGCTTCAATCCTTTTAGGATGTTATATATAGTATGTATGTGAAAGTTTTTAGTGTATATAAGAAAAAAGTGTTACACCACGAAAAACATAATGCCGTAAAAGAAAAAAGCAGGCAAGAAATATGTTTTACTCTTGCATTGTACACTATATACATTTTTATGTAACAAAATCATATGGATAAAAGGCAAGTCTTGACACTATATAAAAAAATACCTTAGTATAACATCACGAGTAATGCTCTTTTACTGCAAAAATTGTCTTATTTCACGATGCTATTCTTTGTACATTTTCAAAAAAATTAGTAAAGTTAGAAAGTAACAGTAGATAGGTATTTTTGTATACATTTTTATCCTATACAAGACTAAGGGGAATCTATGTTTACACTTACATCTTTAGAAGAAGCTCTTGCGAGTATTCAAAAAAACTTCACCACAAAGCACACGGAACAGCACGAGCATGTACCCTTATTGCTGGCACGTGGGCGCCTATTGGCAGAAGATATTTATGCCACAGAATACGTCCCCTCTTTTAACCGCTCATCGGTAGACGGTTATGCACTGCGCGCTGCTGATACTTTTGGATGCAGTGACAGTATCCCCGCCATACTCCCTGTACAAGAACATATCCTTATGGGAGAAGAGCCCAACTTTGTATTGAACAATGATGCTTGTGCTGCCATTGCCACAGGAGGCGCTTTGCCTGAGGGTGCTGACTCTGTGCAAATGATAGAGTACACAGAAGACTATGGCGATGGTACTGTAGGTATTTTAAAAGCTGTGGCACCTCAACAGCATATTGTTTTTAAAGGAGACGATGTTTACCCAGGAAAGCTTCTCTTACAAGCAGGTACACAGCTCACCTCAAAAGATGTTGGCGCTTTAGCAGCTCTAGGTATCACAAATATTTGCGTAAAGAAAAAAATCACCGTAGGTATTATCACCACTGGCGATGAATTGGTAGAGCCTCACGAAACACCCAATAATGCCCAAGTGCGCACCGTGAACACAAGCTTGTTAGCTTCCTTAGTAGATTCTTTTGGGGAAAACTATAAGACCTATGGTATTATTAAGGACAAAGAAGAGCTTTTACAAGCCGCGGTGGCTAAAGCCTGTGAGGAATGTGACGTTGTGCTTATATCTGGTGGCAGTAGCGTAGGGGTTAAAGATGTTACTAGTCAAGTTATTGCCTCTCAAGGGGAAATCCTTTTTCATGGGGTGGCATTAAAGCCAGGAAAACCCACCATATTAGGCAAAGTACAACAAAAGCCCGTTTTCGGTTTACCAGGGCATCCTGTTGCCGTATTTTTCGTCACATTATCTTTAGTATACCCCTTATTGGAACAGCTCACAGGAAGAACAGTGCACGCCGCCCATGTGCAAGGCGAGCTGACCGAATCTGTGGAAGCTAATCACGGGCGCTTACAATTTGTCCCTGTAGAGCTTATACACAAAGACAATACCATCTTTGCCCAGCCCATACGCAATAAGTCCGGTCTCATTACCGTGTTAACAAAAGCGCAGGGATATTTTATCATCCCGCAAGATTGTGAAGGCTATGCAAAAAATACCAGTGTAACCATATATCTTTTTTAGGAGCTTTTTATGTCTTTTCAATATCTTACCAATGTACCTTTAAAAGACGCCAAAGAAAAATATATTGAAGTTCTCTTGGCGCACGGTTTTGGTGCCCAAGAAGAAAATATTTCTGTTCTTGATGCTTGTCATCGAGTCAGTGCAAAGCCTGTATACGCTGTCATTTGCGCACCGCATTACAATGCCAGTGCCATGGACGGTATTGCCGTTATGGCAAAAGCCACCTTTGGCGCTACAGAGACAACACCTGTTATTTTGGAAAAAGACCAGTATATATTTTTAGATACTGGCGACCCACTGCCAGATAATTGTGATGCTGTCATTATGGTAGAAGACATTGTAGAACTTGATGGGGATGATAAGGGTAAAGTAAAGATTTTTCATTCAGCTGTGCCTTTTCAGCATGTGCGCCAAATTGGAGAGGATATTTGTCAGGGGGAGATGATTATTCCATCTTTCACCACCATCACCCCCGCCGCCATTGGTTCTATGCTTGCAGGTGGTGTGCTTGAAGTGGCTGTACTCAAAAAACCTCTTGTGGGCATTATTCCCACGGGAGACGAAATTGTCCCGCCCAGCTCCTGCCCCAAATCAGGGGATATTATGGAATTCAATTCCGCCATTTTTTCCTCCATGTTACAGGATTGGGGTGCTGAAACCAAGGTTTATCCCATTTGCAAAGATACATTAAGCCTTGTTACCGGCGCACTGGAAACAGCTTTAGAAGAATGTGATATGGTCTTGCTCAATGCTGGTTCTTCTGCCGGGCGAGAAGATTTTTCTGTGCAAAGTGTCCGCGCTGTGGGCGAAGTTGTGTATCACGGTATTGCCATTAAACCAGGTAAGCCTGCTATTTTAGGGCATAAAAAAGACAAAGTTATTTTAGGTGTGCCGGGTTATCCTGTGTCTGGTATTATTGTTATTGAAGAGTTTCTTAAACCCTTACTTGAGCTTTATACCAAGAGAAAAACCGTCGAACCTGTGTACCAAGAAGCAAGCCTTTCTCGTCCCATTGTTTCTGGTGTAAAGTACCAAGAATTTATTCGTGTGCGTATGGGACATGTGGAAGGGCGCTATATTGCCACACCTCTACAACGTGGTAGTGGGGTTATTTCTTCCTTTATGAAAGCAGACGGCATTTTAGCTTTGCCTCAAGGTGTAGAGGGTTGCGCCGTAGGGGAAAGTGTTTCTATACGTTTATTACAGCCTCTCAGCAAAATACAAAATTCTCTTGTGGCCATTGGCAGCCATGACCCGCTTTTAGACGAATTGAGTGATATGTTACACGTGCAAGATGAAAGCTTGCATATGATTTCCTCTCATGCTGGTTCCATGGGCGGCATTATGGCTGTAAAGCGCCGTGAAGCGCATCTCGGCGGCATTCACTTGCTTGATGAAACAGACGGTTCTTACAATACCTCTTATGTGAAGAAGTATTTCCCACAAGGCGGTGTGTCTCTTATTGAGGTTACAGGCAGAGAGCAGGGCTTTATGGTAGCCAAAGACAATCCTAAGAATATTACTTGCCTTGAAGACCTGTATGCCGACAACATCAGTTATGTGAACAGACAAAAGGGGTCTGGTACGCGTATTCTTTTTGACTACAGTAATAAACAAGCGGGGCTGGACCCCACAAAGATTTACGGTTATGGGCGTGAAGAGCTCACACATACTTCTGTGGCAGCGCAGATTGCTTTAGGTTCTGCTGATGTGGGTATGGGCATTTATGCCGCCGCAAAGATGTTTGGTTTAGATTTTATCCCTGTGTGTACAGAGCAGTATGCCTTTATTGTGCCTGATTATGCTTTACAGACACCTATGGTTCAAAAGGTCTTGGAAATATTACAAAGTGCTGCTTTTAAAGAAAAACTCTTGGCATTGGGTGGCTATAGTGTGAATCAGCCGGGTAGGGTTATAGTTTGTTAGTTGTATTTTGAATATTTTTTTGAGGGGGGAAGGAGGCTTGTCCTCATTTATGGGGGAACTTTTGCTAGCACCAAAAAGCTTCCCCTTTCCCCCCTCAAACTCCCCCCATTCCCCTCAAAACGCGCTTTTTTATGCAAAACATGTTTTATCTTTTAATCAGCGTGAAGCCAGCAACGGCTTTTATGTGTCTCTCCTGTAAAGGTATGTGTCTCTCCTGTAAAGGGAGGAGCTGACTGTTTACAACGTGCTGTAGCTTGATGACAACGCGGATGGAAACGACAACCTGACGGTAAATTGTGTGGTGGCGGAACGACGCCTTCAATGGTAGGCAGGCGTTTTTGCTCCATACTGTGCTTAGAGGGGGAGGCAAAAAGCAAGCCTTGTGTATATGGGTGTAAAGGCTGTTGTAAAACTTGCTGTACTGTGCCGTATTCCACCATTTGCCCTGCGTACATGACACCCACCTTATGCGCCATCTGTGCCACAACGCCAAGGTCATGGGTAATAAGCAAAATACCGCGCCCTTCTTCTACAGCAAGATTTTGTAACAGCTGTAGTATTTGCCATTGTATGGTAACATCTAAAGCCGTTGTAGGCTCGTCTGCCAAAAGAAGCGCAGGGGCGCACGCTAAAGCCATAGCAATAACTACACGTTGACGCATACCGCCACTGAGTTGGTGCGGATAATCGTCAAAGCGGTTTTCTGGTGCAGGAATACCCACTTGACGGAACAAGGTCAGCACACGTTCTTTTGCTTGCGCCCGTGAACAATTCTCGTGCAAGGATATATGCTCGGCGCATTGATCACCCACACGCAGCACAGGGTTTAAGGCTGTCATGGGCTCTTGAAAAATCATGCCCATTTCTTGCCCACGTTGCAAGCGCATCTCCTCAGCAGACAAGTCTAAGAGATTCTTTTCTTGTAAAAATACCGCTCCGCCTAAGGTGGTATTTTCTGGAGTGAGCTGTAACAGCGCTTTAGCGGTTAGGCTTTTTCCACAGCCTGACTCACCCACAAGGCAAAAAATTTCCCCACGGTCAATGGAAAAATCTATACCAGACACAGCCGCATAGGACCCGCTTTCCGTATGAAAAGTGACGCTCAGATTTTGTACATCTAAAAGAGTGTGCTTTTGCATATTATTTTTCCCAGAATTTTTTTTCATTCCTCTTGGAGGGTTTGTGTACTTTCTTCTTTCTTTCAGGTTGCGCTGACGGACGCCCAGAAGATCTTTCAGAAGAGTATCTTTCATCAGAATAGCCTTCTGACTGCGTGCTTCTTCTTTGTTGTGAATAGCTATTGCCTCTTTCTCCCCACGATGCAGAAGAACTCGGCGGCGCATCTCGGTAGTCTTGTCTTGCATATCCTCTATTATGAGAAGAGTATTCCCTATCTGCATCATAGCTAGGTACATGTTCACGGTGTTCTGTCACAAAAGCGCCAGACTTCTTATCAACTTCGCTGTCTTCCGTAGGAGGGTGTATGCTGACTAAAGCCCCAGAAGACAGACTTTGTGCTCTGCCAAGTAGTGTAAGCCCTTGTGGTGCACAGGCATAACGTGAGAACCCTGGTAGATGAGGCACACGGAAAGGTGCTGAAATAATACGCGCACGGTCTTGCATGGTAGAACTTTGTCCCTCTGCGCCCTCTTGTTCATCAAGATAGCGTTCTTTTTGTAAGAGCACAAAAGCAAGACTCAGCGCATCCTTACGTAAATTTGCCTGTGCAGAAAGTTCTGTAAGCCAACGCGGCGCGCCTTGAATATCAAAGGTGAAGTGACACCATGTGCGCGTTTCATCTAAAGGACAGGCATGCCCATGTGTGCAAGGGCTTTCTGGTACAAGGTCAAAACTTTGCGCCGCTTCTCGTAAGGAAACAATGGTTTTGCCTCCAAGGCGTGTGCCGGGTTCCACAAAAAGCAAACGTGCGTCAGGCGCGTTCAGCGTTCCCAAAAGCTTTCCGAGCAACTCTTCAAGGCGCTCGCCTGTGCTTTGTTCATGTTTTCCTTTAAGTTCATTACACACATTGGCGGCAGTAATAAGCCAAGGGATACCTTCTGTTTTATGAATTTCTACTGCCGTACCTTCTAAATGGCAACGACGTGTCACCACACGCCAAGGGCTGTCTTTCCCTGCCAAGGCTTCAAATATCTTTTGACCTGTCATTAAGGGATGCGGTGATATATCTGTACACAAGAGCGTCAGCGGTATATGACGCCATTGGGGTTTAGCCAACCAAAGAGCGATGGGTAAAGAAAGAGGACCACTGCCCATATCAACAAAAATACGGGGTACAGGTTCGCCGCCTTTTTTTACAGGTAAAGGTGTAGGCTCAGGCAAGGATAATCCGTTTAACAGACGCGCTAAACGAATAATATTCCAAGGCAAGAAATACCATACATAGGCAGAGGTAAAACGAGGTGCAGACCAATAGGGCTGTTGTAAAAGACCACGCTCGCTAGTAAGTCGGGTAGAAAGTTCTTCAATGGCATAAGGCAATTGATGGCGGTGTTTTGCTTGCATGGGCAAAACGCTGTTTAAGACTTTAGGAAAATCTTGAAGTGCCTCGCGGATGGAGTGGGGGAGAGGAGGGAAAAGTTCTTGCATAATTATCCTGCATAAGAAAAATTCATATGCTGCATGAATTTTTCCGTGAAATGTTTGTTTTCAGTAAGTTGAACGAGGG
Source organism: uncultured Desulfovibrionaceae bacterium (assembly GCA_964369335.1). Classification (GTDB taxonomy): domain Bacteria; phylum Desulfobacterota; class Desulfovibrionia; order Desulfovibrionales; family Desulfovibrionaceae; genus CAYJAD01. The sequence goes on from CAYJFR010000066.1 coordinate 9,875, forward strand.
TGCATGTCTTGCTCCATGTGTGGAGTTTTTGACGTAATGCACTGTCATAAAGAAGACGTTGCGCCCCTTGTAATGCGGTATTGCCTAAAGGACTGATACGAGCGCCAGCTCCTTGCGGCACAAAACCAAGACCTTCCAAATCCTCTTTTTGTATGTGAACACCCATAGCACCTGCAAGATATATATGCTTTAAAGCCGAGGGGGCAAGCCCTGCATGTGCGAGTAGATGGGACATAGCCAAAGAAAAGGCCGCTTTTACTTTTAAAATTTCTTCCACATCCGTAGCACGTAATGTCATAGGATGCGGTGTTTGTGTGGGCCAAAGTTGTAAAATACGTTCTCCGTCTTTTATCTCCAGATAGCGTATGATTTTTTTGAAAAAAGGTGAACGTGATATGCCTTGCGAAGAAGCAAAAAGCCCTTCTGTGGAAATAATCCCCACCTTTAACAAAGCATGAATCAAGGAAATATACCCTGTACCGCATATTTTTTGCGCAGGGTCATTATCTATAGTGTGTGGTACAAGTCCTGTAGCACCAAGTTGTACAGCGTGAACTATTCCAGCACTGCCGTCTACCATATGTCCATGTTGCAAGCCTATACCTTCTAAAGCCGGCCCCATAGGCACAGACGTTATCAACGCTTCTTCAGCACTTAAAGCTAAAATGAATTCACCATTGGTGCCAAGGTCTGCCAACAAAAAAGGAAAACGCTGTTCTTGTATAGAAATTTCTTCCGCTAAAAAAAGAGCATAACCTGCGCTGATGTCTCCACCCACAAAAGGGGCTAATTGTGGCGGTATATACAGAGACGGCAAATCTTGTATGTGCTCCGTACTGTGTCCTGTTAAAGGCAAAGAGTAGGGGGCATGTGCTAAGGTGCTACAATCTTTTTTAAGAAAAA